>PLWR01000723.1 GCA_003165615.1 Acidobacteriota bacterium
CCATCACATCCACGTGAACCATGGACGCCCCAGACCCCTTAATTAAGTGCAATGCCTCGCCGAGCCGGGCAAAATCCACCGCCAACAGAGAAGGGGCAATAAGGGCCATAAGTGATGTCCCACGAAGAATCCTCTTGCCGTGAGAAACGCTCTTTAGATTAACACAACTCTCTGCCCACGCGGGCACGAACTAATGACCCCGACAGCGGAATCCTTGGCTTCACATTCCGCCATTTCAGATTTGAAATCGGTTTTTCCGCCCGATGGCTCCCCCGCCCATAGGATTTATACCAGCTATGAAAATAATTGACCCCCTGCCACGTGAGAATCGAACCATCCCCGCGCCGAAGGAGTAGTATAATGCTTCTTAACCATGACCCCCCTCGCAGGGATGGAGGATTTACTCCATGGCGCGCACATATACCATGCAACAGCTTTCCGATTTCCTCTTCGACCGCATTATTGTGAATTGCCCCAAATGTCAGGATACCCGCTGCCTGAAGATTGCTTGTACGCTCGTGGCGGAAGAACTGATGGAAGAAGCCGACATCATTCACAAACTCGATCCGGTTTCGGATGGCGGCTCGTAGGAAGCGTCTTTCCCAACCATCCAGGCGCCGAGCCACAACAACGCCACCGTATCAATCATCCAGTGCGCGAGCATGGCGGGATAAAGACTTCCCCATCGCACCACCGGATAAGCGAGCAGGGCGCCCAACAGTCCGGCGCGGATCATGCCGCTCCAGCCCTGGTAGAAGTGCGCCAATCCAAACGCCACGGAAGACACCACCCATGCCCACATCAGCGAGTGGAGCCAGTCCTGCATTTGCGTCAGCAGATAGCCACGGAAGAGGAATTCTTCGCAAAACGCCGCCGTGGGCGAGATGATGAGAACCGCCCAGAGTTTTTCGCGGGGAGTTTCGGGCATCAGCTGGTAAACCAGGTTGGATTCGCGCGGCAGCCATCCGCGCCGTTCGCATAAAATTACCAGGCTCAGCGCCAGAAGCGCGACGGCCGCGATGCCGGCGCCCCACGCGAAGACGGGAAGCAAAGGCATGGCGGCAAAACTCTTTAAGAAGACCTTTCGCGCGACCAGGAACACAACTCCCAAACCCACGACGGTCAGAAGCCATTGGGATAAGATGGCGGAAAGGTAGAGGTCCAGGCGGGACAACTGCTGGATTTCGCTGTTGCGGGCGGTAGAGTAAGAAAGGGCCGGAACTCCCGCCACCAACACGAGAGTAAAGAGAACGGCGATCAGCGTGGTGAACATGCCGAGCTCGGGATGCTGGGTGCGATGCCGTCGGTGCTACGGCTTCTTCACTAAACTTATCCGCACGGTGCGCAGCCCCGTCCCCGGCGTCAAATTCAAGGGTTGGGAGTGCGGTTCGTAACCCATGAGCCGAAACTCGATTTGATGGTTTCCCGACGCGAGCTTGAGGATGGAAGGAGTGCTTCCATGAAACTCGTCGTCAATCCAAATCTCCGCGCCGAGGGGATCGGAGAAACACTCAACCGTAATGAGCTCCCCGGGCTGGGCCGTGGGAGCCGGGTGAACTATCGGAGCCGGGCGCACCACCGGAGCAGGTGGGGGAGTAGTCGGGGCCGAAACTATGGGTGGCGCAGCAGGGCGGGCCGTTTTGGGAGTGGAAGTTGCAACCGGTGCCGGCGCGGGCGCTACCACCGGAGCAGGTGTGGGAGCCGGGGCCGGCGTTGCAGGCTGAGGCGGCGCGGGCGCTCCCGCCACATCCACGTTGACGTCCTGATCCAGATAGGCGGTAAACTCACTTCCCTTGGGAGCTCCCAAATCCCCGCCCACTCTGGATTCAACTTTGATTTCGTCCTTCGCCACATTGCTGGTTTTTTGCGGACTGACGCGCAACCGCACAACCGCGAGATTCGGCAGCCGCACTCCCTCGACGTCGAAGTACAGGATCTTGCCCGCCTTCACCACCTGCACCGCGCCCCAAGCCACCGTTCCCTCAGGAATGACCACCGTACCTTGCAGCGTGACGGGCTGTGCGATTTCCAGATCCACGCGGGTGCCCACCGCCGCCTGGGAGCTCACCAGGTCTGCCTTCAGTCGCACGTGAACCGTGGTGCCGTCGGCGAGGCGCGCCGCTTGCGCTTGCACCATGCTGCCGGCGCAGGCTATCACCAATCCCCATGCCACCACCGCTTGCCTGATTCTCATGGCCAACCCTCCGTACGGGAAAACGGCTGCTACCGGCCCTGCGGGTGGTAACGCCGCGATGCTTGCCTCTATTGCGGGATGAGCGTCACCCGCACCGACTGGTGCGATTCCGGATCCACCACCATGCGCTGCGACCAGGGGCGGTAACCCGCCATGCGAATCTCAATGTCATGGCGCCCCGGGGTCAAATGCAAGGTTGAGTGCGTGTTCCCCAGCAAGTTGCCGTCAATGACGATATCCGCTCCATCGGGCGTGCTGTCAAATTCCACCGAGGAAGTGGCTGCCATGTCCGTGGCTGCCAGAGGCGTCGAGGGGGCGGCAGGAGCCATGGGCACGGCGACGGGCGCGCTCGGCTGGGGCACGGCAGATGCTGCCGGGGAAACTTCCGGCGCCACCAAGATGGCGTCGGAAGTATTGACGGTGAACGATCCATCGATGTAGACATCGTACTCTTTGCCTTTGTCCGCACCCACCACTCGCGTAATTTGTCCCGGAATCACAGCCCTTTCGTGGACTTCGGTTTCTTTGCCCTTGCGCGTATTTCCCGGCTGCATTCGCAGTGGGAGATCCTGCCGGTCAGCGGCGCGCACCGTCAAGAAACGAAAAACCACTTCCGCGCCCTTATCGCGGGGTTTGAAGGCGCCCTTCACGTCCGTAACCTTGCCCTCCGCCGGCGCTCCCTTGGTGATCACCACGTGGCCATTGACCACAACATCCTCCGCCACCTCAAAGGCAATCGTGTCGTTCTTGCGGCAATTGTCGGTGGTGAGAACGTTGCGAAGCTTCAAGCTTACCGTCTGGCCGTCGCGTACCGGCACTCGCGCGCCAAATACCGGCAGCGCCACGCATGAAAGCAGAATGAGCGCGGCGCCCCAGCCGGTGAAATGCCATTGGCGATCATGCCTCTGAATTTCTGCCCCACTTAAATACGAAGGCCTGTCCATTGCGACCTCCAACTTGGACTTAAACACTGCGGAAAAACTTGCAAGATGCCGTCGTGGTGAAAGTTCCCGCCTCCGACGTAAGCGGTTAGTGTCTCACCGCGCTGAGAAAGCGTCAAGACATCGTATCGCTTGTGGATACGCCGCCATTCCCCAACGGAGAGGGAAGGAAGTCACAGCCTTCTCCCCTGGGTTTTCATCCAGATAAAGGAATTTTGTCCGGAATCCATGTAAGTACCTTATTTTAAAGGAGATAGCATTAACGAAGCGCGCCATTGCTTTCACGCTTGTTTGTTTTCAATAACATTCCGGCTTCGAACGTAGGAAAAAAAGAATTCTTTCCTCACTCCCTCGGTGCACGCATCCACCGGTACTCCGCGCAGATGTCGATTTCCGTTTGGATCCTCAACTCCGCGGCTCCATGAACAGGGGGTGAAGTATCTGTTGGGACGAGGCTAGTGCCTGCGCCGTTACCCCCACGCGGCCGGGTGGAGCATCGAGCCCGGCCGGAAGAAAGTTGATGTACTCCGGCGAACGCCATCCGTCCCGCATACGGTTCAGCCGCGACCAAGCCTTCCCCCGCGCGGTTCGCGGTCCGGTGGATTTCCTGGCGTGGGTGCGATAGGAAGCCAGGAGAGCAGGAGTCAGGGTGGAGGCTTGCGCAGTGACATGGTGCGACCTACCTTCAAACCCCACCGCTGCAGACGATTACGACACTGTTGTCAATAGTAATAAACCAGAGTTAGAGCCTAGGAAAAGTCGCGCCAGTGGAAGGGCTGGAGGTGAAGCTGCCCACGGTCCTGCCGTCATCTACTGAGCGCTGCATAATACAGT
>PLWR01000594.1 GCA_003165615.1 Acidobacteriota bacterium
CGACAACAACCCTGAACCGTCACAACGATGGTGGAGGCGGGGGGAGTCGAACCCCCGTCCGAAGAGACTTACGGTTAGGAGCCTACATGTTTATCCCGGTTCGCTTCCAGCTTTCGCCAGCGGCCCTAAGGAACGGGCAATAACGAACCGCCGGCTAGCCTCTACCCGGTAAAGGGCTCTCGCTCAGAATCCCAAGGCGCCTGATCCCAAGCTATCCCGCCAATCGACGCCTCACATCCCTCATGCGGGCCTTAAGGAGGAGACGGCCACCTAATTAATTAGGCAGCGTAGGCATACTGCGTGTTGGCAGTTGTCATTGTGCCACTCCGATTACGGGTGGTGTGGACCCCCGACATGCCTCCTAAGCGCAAGGGCTCCCGTCGAAACCGGTACGCCCCCACTGCTTCTAGGTTACGCCACGGGGCGAGGGGTGTCAAATCGGACGGCAGCAGGCAGTGGGGAGTAAGCAGTAGGCAGTATGTTTTCTCTGCTATATTCACAGTCGAGAAAATTCATACCAGGAAGGCAGGAAGTGGGATGACCACGGAACCAGAACTCCGCGAGAAGCTGCGCAAAATTTACGCTCTCTTCGAAGGCGCTACCACTCCGGGTGAGCGCGACGCGGCGGCGGCCGCCATCAATCGGGTGAAAGCAGCCCTTGCGGCTGAGCAGAAACGCGAGCACAACGTGGAGATGCGGTTCTCGCTGCCCGATCCATGGAAGAGGCGGTTGTTCACAGCACTTTGCCGCCGGTACGGGGTGGAACCCTATCGTTACCGGGGGCAGCGCTACTCCAGCTTGATGGTGCGGTTACCCCGATCATTTATCGATGGCGTGCTCTGGCCGGAATTTCTGGAAATCAAGCAAGTGCTGGATGAGTACCTGAACGAAGCCACGGAGCGAATCATTCGCGAAGAGGTCTATCAGAACGCCGGGGAACCGCAGGAACGGACCGGGTAAGGGTTCATGTGGCCAAGACCTGAGATCAGCGGAAAATCCAACGGATCATCAGGCCGATTCCGGCAACGAGCTTTACGCCGTCCAGCGATGTGAATGACCCGTGCAGCATCCAGAATCGTGGCATGACCGGCGGAGGAGGATTGCGCGGAAGGAAATCGATGCTTCGTCCTACCGAGGTAACCATCGGCGTGATAACCAGGGTCAGGATGAGGGACAGCGCCAGCATGGTTGCCACCAGGCCGATATCCAGCGTGTGGCGCGGGGTTTGCCGCAAGACCAGTAGGAACAGCAGCGCTCCGAACCCGATCTGGAGCAGGCCGTAACCCCGGAAGAGCGTGCGATTGATTTCCGACGCCATGTAGCGAATCACCATGCGCGTGGAGGCCTGACCCAGGGGGTTGGTGATTTCCACGAATTGCGGCTGCCCGCCCTTCATGACGCGCTCGACGGTGGCAAAGCTTCTTGTCGCCGCAAACCACATGCACAATGTGGTCGCGATCCACGCGCCTAGAATTGCCACGGCCAGCACTTGCGATCGTCCCATAGGATTCTCCATCTGTGAGAAATTGGTCCTTGTAGCGCCGACCTTGAGGTCGGCACGCGGTGGAGCGCCGGTCTCACGACCGGCGTGGGAGTGCTGACCTCAAGGTCAGCGCTACAACTGCCCAAGGGCACCGACGAGGGGTGCCCCTATGAAACAGTGTGGGGGAGAGCTTGCTTCCACCACGCCTGCTCGGATAAGCTTGCGCCCGCATTATAACGCAGACCTCTGCGCCCCCGCGTCTCTGCGGTGAAAGGCCATTTACGTGCCCTATGTCCAATGAATATGATGCCATCATCGTCGGCGCCGGCCACAACGGCCTGGTGACGGCCGGATATCTGGCGCGCGCGGGCCTGCGCACTCTGGTGCTGGAAAGCCGCGACATGGTAGGCGGTGCGTGCGTGACGGAAGAGATCTTCCCCGGTTACAAATTCTCCACCACATCTTATCTGTGCAGCCTGATGCAGGAGAAGGTGACGCGCGATCTGGAGCTGGAAAAATTCGGCTTCACCGTTTATCCCAAGGACCCCGCGTTTTTCAGCCCTTTCCCAGACGGGCGCTACCTGATCATGGGGTCAGACACGGCCGCAACTTGCAAAGAGATTAGCAAGTTCTCCACGCGAGATGCTGAGCGCTACCCGCAATACGAGGAATACGTGGACCGCTTGGCGCGCTTCGTCGAGCCGCTGCTGCTGGAAACTCCGCCCGACATCACGAGGCGCGGATTCGGCGACTGGCAAAAGCTTGCCGGCCTGGGCCGCCGGGTGATGAACATGCCCGCGGAAGAATTGATTGGCCATCTGCACATCCTCTCGCAAAGCGTGAAGGATTTTCTGGACCCGTGGTTTGAGTCCGAGGCCCTGAAAGTGGCGCTCGCGACCGACGGCGTGATTGGCACCAAGGGCGGCCCCTACACGCCGGGCACGGCCTACGTGCTGCTGCACCACGTTATGGGTGGTGTGGGCGGCAAGCGCGGCCTGTGGGGATTCGTGCGCGGAGGCATGGGCGGCGTCACCCAGGCGATGGCGTCGTCGGCGCGCTCGGTGGGCGTGGAGATTCGCACCGGCGCGCGGGTGGCGAAAATCCTCGCGAAAAACGGCCGCGCGACAGGGGTTGCTCTTGCCAGTGGTGAGGAGATTGGCGCCCGCGTGGTGGCCTCGAATGCCGATCCCAAGGTCACGTTCTTGAAGCTCCTGCAAGAGCGCGAACTCCCGGCGGATTTTTTCGCCGCGATTCGCTCGCTCAAGATCGAAGGCGTTTCGATGAAGATCAATCTGGCGCTTGACGGCCTGCCGGACTTCACCTGTGTGCCGGGTTCCACCCTCGCGCCGCATCACAAAACCACCATTCACATCTGCCCCACGCTGGAATATATTGAGCGCGCCTACGACGATTCCAAGTACGGCCGCCCCAGCGCGCGGCCCATGCTGGAAATCACCATCCCCACCACGTATGACTCCACGCTGGCGCCCGCGGGCAAACACGTGATGAATATCTTTCTGCAATACACGCCTTACACTCTTTCGCCGGAAGTGGCCCCGAGCTGGCATGCCATCAAGGAGAGTTACGCCGACCGCGTGATGGATATGATTGAAGAATACGCCCCGGGGTTCAAAAGCCGCGTGTTGCATCGCCACGTGCTGTCGCCACTCGATTTGGAGGAGGAGTACGGGATGACGGGAGGCAACATCTTCCATGGAGAAATGAGCGTGGACCAGCTTTTCTTTCTGCGCCCCGTGCCCGGTTGGGCCAAGTATCGCACGCCCATTCGTGGGCTCTACCTGTGCGGCTCCGGCGCCCACCCCGGCGGCGGAGTGATGGGCGCCCCCGGCCACAACGCCGCGCGCGAAATTCAAAAGGATTGGAAAAAGCTCAAGCGCGGGTGATAGAGGGGCGGTTCACGATCCTCCCCGGTGGCACATTACGCGTATCCCGGTGCTGCCATCAAAAAAAAGGCACCGACATGAAGAGACCATGTCGGCGCCACCTGCAACTTCAAGTGCTGGGCTCTGTGCTCGATTGCCAGAAGCCCGGCCAGTTATTCCTATTTCACATCAACATGGACATCAGCTCCGTGTCCCTGCTGATAGCCAGCCTCGTAAGCTTTATTGTCTTCGTCTTTGTTAAAGTGCCTCTTCCGGAAATGGTCCCGGTTATGCGCGCGATCATCCTTACCTTCGCGCTGCCCTTGTTGGTACCGTTTGTTTTTCGAATAATCCTGGTCTGCGGCTCCGCCAGTCGCAGCCGGAGACGCCACCGTGCGCACCGTGCTGCCAATGACGCCAGTGCCCATTACTACCGCCAGAGCCCATACATATGGTTTGAAATTCATTCGCATAAAAACTCCTCATCCCGCTTTTTCCCGCCTCCGTCCCTACCACTCATGTTTCAGGACGATGAAGGCATATCCCTTATACCTTCAGTAAAGGCATGCGTCGATTCTGTATTGCTCACCGCTTAGGTCAAAACAGCACACGCAGGCACGGGTGTTAACTGTTCCGCACCCCCTTGCCGGTCACGCCCTGTTTCAAAAGCCGTTCTGAGCGGCCTCGCTTCATGCTAAGATCCCATTGCTTGGGGTTAATGCATTCACAACTTGCAACTGCACGGGCAGATCGATAACCCCCGCCTACGTGTGCGGAATTTGGAAACGCGATCTATTTCCCTCCACGCCTGTGCCCGGTCAGGCGGGAGGACGTATTGAGGACAATGGAGAGAAAATCGATGCTGCGCAAACTTTTCCTGGCAGGATATTGCCTTCTGACCTTGGCTTCCACCGCCCTTGCTGCCGGAAAGCGGGTGATACTGGTGGGTGTTATCAGCGATTCAAACTGCGGACTGAAGCATGCGGTGCCCGGTTCCGCGGCAGCCCAATGTGTGATTAAATGCACATCCAATGGGGCCAATTTTGTGCTGGTGAGTGGTGGAAGGATTTATAGATTCAGCGAGAAGATTCAATTCTTGAAATCATTCGCCGGAAAAAAGGTGGAGGTGATTGGCGACCTGACTGGGGTTACGATTGCCGGAGATTACATTGCGGTCAATGAGGTGCAGGGCGATTTGCCCAAGAACTTGCAGCTTTTTGAGGGCACGCTGAAGAATGTGGCGGGCAAGTTCATGCTCGAGACTGACGGCAGGGTTTACTCGGTTGATCCCTCGGCCGCGCGGTATAAGGAATCGCTCCCAGTCTATACCGGAGAGGCCGTTGAGGTGGTCGGAACTTCCGATGGAAACACCATTCACTTGCTTGAGGTACTTAATCGCGAGCCCAATATGCCTTAGCTCCCCGGCGGCATTGACATGGTGAATTAAAGGGCACCCGTGGCATAATGCGACCAGTCTTCATCCTCTGAAATCCCAGCAAGGAGGATTGCCATGAAGCGCTGGGCCGTCTTAGTGGTTGTTCTCTATTTCCTGATTTTCGTCGCCTTGACCTCGCCGTTCATCCTTGTTGCCTTCTACCCACATATGACGGCGCGTGATGCGCTTTCGCCATTTCCAGAGTGGATCTACTGGGTCGGTGTGGGTGTGATGCTGGCGGCGCAAGCGGTTATGTTAATTGTCCCGGTTGAGCTTTCGCTGGGACGACCTACGAGCCGGCGGTCAGTGCTCTGGACGATTCTTGTTTCGGGGCTGATGGTGGGCGTGCTCGGTGTTGGGGCAGTCGTTTCCATAGACGAATTCATCAGAAAGGAAAAGGCCGGCACCAGCGAGGCGGCGCTTCCTTGGGCGGTATTGCTGGTGGTATGGGCAGCGTGGACCACGGTCTTCTACCGCTGCGCCGAATTGACACACCCACCTCCCGGGGGGTAGCATCCAATCATTATGTCGCGACGCCAACCTGAACCGAGAAAGCTCGAAGTGGTCTGCCCGTGCTGTGGAGCCACCCTGACCGTGGACGCCGAGCTGGGCAAGGTGCTGTTCCATCAGGCGCCGCCCAAGCAGGATAAGGGTCCGGACCTGGACTTCGCCACGCAGCTCCTCAAGAAGGAAGCCGAGCGCCGCGAAGCCCTGTTCCGTCAAAGCGCGGACGACCAGAAGATCAAGTCGGAATTGCTCGACCGCAAGTTCAAAGAAGCCTTCGAGAAAACCAAGGATCAACCCACAGGGCCGCCCATCCGGGATTTCGATTTGGATTAGATCGCAGCTCGTAGGCGTCGCGCCATTCCCGGCGGTTTGTTCAGGCCTCTCGACCTGAACCTTCGACCAAAAAGATCAATGCCTGTCCCAAACGGATCAACCGCTCAATTGCCCAATCACCCGATGAGCCGATGAACCGATGGCTCGATTCCTCACTATCCCTTTCCACCTCAGACACTTCCAACCGAGAAGAACAGCCAAAACAGGCGGAAAGGAGGTTCCGGTTTTCTTGACAAGCCCCTCATGCAGGTTATAATTAGGGTTTTGCGTCGACGAGGCTGGGGTGCGCATAACCCTTGCAGCACTAGAACTTCACCGGATCATTATTTCGGAGAGCTTCGGCCCAGGGTCACTGGACTATCACGGAGCCGAGTTCCGGCAGACGGCGCCGGTTAATTTCAATGGTACGGCAGAGCTCCTGGGCGAGGAAATCCGCATCCGGGGGCACCTGTCCACCCGTCTCGAATCCAGTTGCGACCGCTGCCTGGGAGCAGTGGAAATTCCGATAAGTTGCGATTTCGACCTTTTCTATCGGCCGGAACAGACCATCGCCAAGGAAGAAGAAATTGAGGTCCCCACGGGAGAGATGGAAGTTGGCTTCTTTTCCGGGGACGGAATCGAAATAGCGGACGTGGCCACCGAGCAGGTGATACTTTCTGTGCCCATGAAAGTGATTTGCAGTACCGAGTGCCGGGGCTTGTGCCCGGATTGCGGGGTCAATCGAAATTTGACGCGTTGCGACTGCGCGCCCCGGCAGCAAGATTCCCCTTTTGCTTCACTCCGGAATGAGTGAAACCGGGAGGGCGCGGCGCAGTGATTTCGAGCGACGCCCCGATGAGCCGACAGGAATAAGCCGGGAGTGATTGCCTGGCGCGCAGCAGTGGTGGATCCCCGCGCGACATTACCGATGGAAGGAAAGAAGAGAAATTATGGCAAATCCAAAACGACGACATTCTAAAGCGCGGAAGAATCGCCGGCGGTCCCACGACCATCTCACGACGCCGGCGATCGCCGAGTGCCCGCACTGCCACGAATCGAAGATGCCTCACCATGTCTGCCCCCATTGCGGTTATTACAAGGGCGAGGAAGCAGTCCTGGTGAAGGAATCAACCTAAAGGGTTGGATGTTGGCCCCCGGAGACTTGCCCCAGCGCGAACATCTCTTCCCGCGCCGGCCAGATTCCACGGTTTGACGTGATCACCATGCGACGCATTGCTGTTGATGCCATGGGCACCGACTCGGCACCCGAGGCGGAACTCGCCGGAGCGATTCTAGCCGCCCGCGCGGGGTACGCGGAGGTTTTGCTGGTAGGGCCGCAAGATCGCCTCCGCCAGGAACTCGCCAAGCGCGATGCCAAGGGTCTGCCCATCGAGATCGTCCACGCCAGTGAGGCGATCACCATGGATGACAAGGCTACCAAGGCCTTCCGGCAACGGCGCGATTCCTCCATCCGGGTTACGGCGCGTCTGGTGCACGAGGGCAAGGCGGACGGCATGATCAGCGCCGGCAACACTGGCGCAGTGATGACCACCGCCAAAATTGTGCTGGGGGCGCTCGAAGGGGTGGACCGGCCGGCCATCGCCCAGGTCTTCCCCACCTCTAAAGGCACGGCGGCGGTGCTGCTGGACGTGGGCGCGAACGTGGATTGCAAACCGCATCACCTGGTGGAATTTGCGGTGATGGGCGAAACTTACTACCACGTCATGTTCGGGGTGGAGCGGCCGCGCGTCGGGCTGCTCTCCATCGGCCAGGAAGAACACAAGGGGAATGAGTTGACGCGCGGCGCGCTGCCGCTGCTCAAGCAGCTTCCCTCGAATTTTATCGGTAACGTGGAAGGCCGCGATCTTTACAATGGCCGCGTGGAAGTCATCGTTTGCGACGGTTTTGTCGGCAATGTCGCGTTGAAGATCAGCGAAGGACTCGTCGAAGCGATCTCCAGTATGCTGAAAGAAGCTCTTTCCAGCACGCTATCCTCCAAGGTCGGTGGCGTGCTGGCGCGAAAAGCCTTCCAGCGTTTCAAGAAGCGGGTTGATTATTCTGAATATGGGGGCGCGCCCCTGTTGGGCGTCAAGGGCGTTTGCATCATTTGTCACGGGGGATCGAACCCCAACGCCATCAAGAATGCCATCCGGGTCGCGGCGGAATTTTCCGCCGGAAAAGTGAACGAGAAAATCGAACGCGAGTTAGCGGCTGCTTCCCAACGGAATTGAGTCATTGAATCATCGGGTCATCGGGTCAATGAACCAATTCCCAGGAGTTTCCATGTCTGTTGCAGGGGTGCTAGGTACGGGCTCGGCGTTGCCGGAGAAGGTCATCACCAACGCTGATTTGGAGAAGCTGGTGGATACCTCCGACCAATGGATCACCGACCGCACCGGCATTCGCGAGCGCCGCCAGGCCGCTCCCCACGAAACCACTTCCAGTCTGTCGGTAAAAGCCTCGCACCAGGCTCTGGACAGGGCGGGGCTCAAGGCCACCGATCTCGACCTGATCATTTGCTCGACGATTTCGCCCGACATGCCTTTGCCCTCCACGGCCTCCCTGATCCAGCGCGAACTCGGCGCGCACGGCTGCTGTGCGTTCGACTTGGCAGCCGCTTGCTCCGGCTTCCTTTTCGGCATGACCGTGGCCGAGCAATTTATCCGCAACGGCGCATCGAAGTACGTGCTGGTGATAGGCGCGGAGTTGCTTTCGCGCTACCTCGACTACAAGGACCGCGCCACCTGCGTTATTTTCGGCGACGGGGTGGCCGCAGCGGTGTTCGGGCCGGTCGAACCGCCCTCGGGAATCCTGGCGCATGAGTTGCACACTGAAGGCCAGTACGCTGATCACCTTTTCATTCCCGCCGGCGGCACGGCCATGCCCGCTTCCTGCCAGACCGTCGAACAGGGGTCGCACTATATCAAGATGCGCGGCAATGAACTCTTCAAGGTAGCGGTCCGCAGCCTGGAAGACGTGTCACGACAGGTGCTGAAGAAAGCCGGGCTCACGACGGATGACATCGACCTCTTCATCCCCCACCAGGCGAACCAGCGCATTACTGAGGCGGTACGTGAACGCCTGGGGTTGAGCGCGGATCGGGTCTATTCCAACATCTGCCGCATTGGGAATACCTCTTCGGCCTCGATTCCCATCTGTTTGGATGAATGCGTGCAAAGCGGACGCCTGAAGAAAGGCGACTTGGTGTTAATGTCCGCATTCGGCGCCGGCGTCACATGGGGGGCAGTTTTGATGCGCTGGTAAGGGAAACCAAGATAAGGTTAAAGGCTAAGGGGTAAAAATAGGTCCCTTACACTTTATCCTTTAGACTTTACCCTTTCGGCGAACTCGCAAGGTTGCTGATTTGAAGACAGCTTTTATCTTTCCCGGTCAAGGATCTCAGTACCCCGGCATGGGCCGGGAGCTGGCGGAAAGTTTCGCATGCGCACGTGCGGTGTTCGAAGAAGCCGACGCGGCGCTGGGATTCGCCATCTCCAAGCTCTGCTTTGAAGGCCCGGCGGAAGAACTCCAACTCACTGCCAACACCCAGCCCGCGATTCTTACGGTTTCCGTTGCGGCAGCCAGGGTCTTGCGCGAAAAAGGTGTTTCAGCGGACTATGTAGCGGGACACAGCCTGGGGGAGTACTCAGCCCTGGTGGCCGCCGACGCCTTAAGTCTGGCTGACGCGGTGCGCCTGGTTCGCAAGCGTGGCCAGTATATGCAGGAAGCGGTGCCCGTTGGCCAGGGGGCCATGGCGGCGATATTGGGATTGGACGGCGCGGCACTGGATGAAATCTGCCGCGAAGCCGCGCAAGGGGAAGTGGTTTCCCCGGCAAATTTAAACTCGCCCGGGCAAGTCGTCATCGCGGGAAGCGCCGCCGCCGTGGCCAGAGCCGTGGAAACGGCCAGGGGGCGTGGCGCCAAACGCGCCATCATGCTCAACGTCAGCGCACCTTTTCACTGTGCCCTGATGAAACCCGCCCAGGACCGTCTGTGTGTTGATCTGGATGCGACCCACGTGGAAGCCCCGAAGATGCTGCTCGTGAACAATGTGAGCGCGCAGGCGGTCACTGCCGCGTCCATCGTTCGCGAGGGTCTGAAACAGCAGGTCACCTCACCCGTGCGCTGGGAAGAATCGATACGTCGCTTGCGTCGAGAGGGCGTGGAGTTGTTTGTGGAAGTTGGACCCGGGAAAGTTCTTTCGGGTTTGGTGCGGCAAATCGACCGCGCTGCCGAGTGCCTGCGCGTCGAGGATTCCGTCACGCTTAATGAAGTCGTTGCGCGCCTGTCGCCGGCGGGCAGAGCGTAACGGCGTTCTGCGCAGGGCCTGGCCCCCGCGCATTAGTGTATCGAATCAATTTTTTTTGGTGATCCAATCGGTAGTGGTGCGGTTTGCTCTAGCGGCGGTCTCTGACCGCCGCCACAGCCAACCACAGTGCACCACTGCGATTCAATCAAAGGGAGCAGGTAAGACTATGCTAAGTTTGGAGGGACGCGTAGCGGTTGTGACGGGTGGCGCACAGGGAATCGGCCGGGCCACGGTTATGGCATTGGCCAATGCCGGCGCCAAGATTGCAATTACCAACATCCGTTGCGCCAAGCTCGACCAGACCATCCAGGAATTGAAGGATATGGGTCTCGATGCGCTGAAGTTTTGCGTCGACGTAACCGACGTCGCGGCCGTGCAGGAAATGGTGGACCAGACGATTGCCACCTGGGGCAAGATTGATATTCTGGTGAACAATGCCGGCATTACCAAAGACAGTCTGGTGATGCGCATGAAGACCGCTGATTGGGAGGCGGTGCTCAAGACCAACCTGGACGGTACTTTCTACTGCAGCCGGGCAGTGCTGCCTTCCATGGTCCGGCAGCGCTGGGGGCGCATCATCAACATCGCATCCGTGGTGGCGCAGGCCGGCAATGTGGGCCAGGCAAACTATATCGCATCCAAGGCGGGCATCATCGGCCTCACCAAGGCGGTGGCCGCGGAAGTGGCTCGGCGCAACATCACGGTGAACGCCATTGCCCCCGGCTTTATCGCCACGCCCATGACCGAGGGGCTTCCTCCGGAAATCAAGGAGAAGATGCTCAGCGTGATTCCGATGGGACGCATGGGCACGGATGCGGAAGTGGCGCACGGCGTGCTTTTCCTGGCATCGCCGGAAACAAGTTATATTACCGGTCACGTTCTTAATATTAATGGTGGCATGTACATGGCCTAACCCATCGAGCCATCGGGTCATCGACCCATGGCGCGATTGAGCGATTTGGTGATTTAGTGACTTTAGGTTTTAATGGAGCGGGCCTTGCCGGCAATCGCTTATACTTGTTAGATCACGAAATGACTAAATCACCAGATGGCTAGATGACCCGATGGCCAGATGATTCAATTTCTTGACGCTTACGAGAAGCAAAGTTAGAATAAGCGCCCCCATGTAACTTTCAGGAGGATAGACTGATGGCTTCGCCCGATGAGAAGGTAAAACAAATTATTGTCGAACAGTTGGGAGTAGATGAAGCGGAAGTGACGCCCACCGCGCACTTTGTCGACGACCTCGGCGCCGATTCCCTGGACATCGTGGAATTGGTGATGGCCTTTGAAGAGGCTTTCGAGATCGAGATTCCCGATGAAGACGCGGAAAAGATCACCACCGTCAAAGACGCCATTGACTACATACAAGGCCACACCAAGAAGAACTGACCAGCACAGGGCAGGGCTCCACAGGAGGACAACAGCTTGAACCGGAGAGTCGTTGTAACCGGTGTGGGATTGCTCACTGCCGTCGGTCTCGACACGGCCGAGTCGTGGCAGAATCTTCTGGCCGGCAAGAGCGGCGTGGCGCCCATCACCCATTTCGATACCACGGGCTTTGCTGTAACCATTGCGGCAGAAGTCAAGGGGTTCGACCCATTTCAGTTCATTGAGAAGAAAGAACTGAAAAAGATGGGAAATTTCATAATTTATGCCCTCGCCGCCGCGCAGCAAGCCATGCAGCAGTCGCAGCTTCAGATCAGGCCCGACATCGCCGAGCGCGTGGGCGTCTTCATTGGCTCGGGCATCGGCGGATTCGATGTGATCGAGCGCGAGCACACTGCGCTCATGCGGGGTGGCCCGCGGCGCATCTCGCCCTTTTTCATCCCCGCCGCCATCGTCAACCTGGCTTCCGGGCACGTCTCCATTCGCCATGGCGCCAAGGGGCCGAACTCCGCCACCTGCACCGCCTGCTCTTCCAGCGCCCATGCCGTGGGCGATTCCTTCAAGCTCATCCAGCGCGGCGCTGCCGACGTGATGATCAGCGGCGGCACGGAAGCCGCCATTACCCCCATGGGCGTGGGTGGATTTGCCGCCATGCGCGCCCTTTCCATGCGCAACAACGAACCGGAAAAAGCCAGCCGCCCGTTCGATAAGGAACGCGACGGCTTCGTGATTGGCGAAGGCGCTGGGATCTTGATCCTGGAAGCCCTTGATTTCGCCCTGAAGCGCGGGGCGCCGATTCTGGCGGAAATCGTCGGCTATGGAATGTCAGGCGACGCCTTCCACATCACCGCGCCCGATGAGACTGCCGATGGGGCCGTCCGCGCCATGCGGGCGACGCTTGACGATGCCGGGATTGTTCCCGAACAAGTCAGCTATATCAATGCTCACGGCACCTCAACGCCCTACAACGATCGCCTGGAATCGCTGGCCATTAAGAAGACTTTCGGCGAGCACGCTTACAAGATACCCGTGAGTTCCACCAAGTCCATGACCGGCCACTTGCTGGGCGGCGCGGGCGGACTGGAAGCTGGCATCACGGTGCTGGCGCTGCGTGACCAGAAACTTCCACCAAC
>PLWR01000590.1:0-5118 GCA_003165615.1 Acidobacteriota bacterium
GGCGGAGAAGACTTCCGGGCAACTGGATGAGGCGGCGCCGGACAACATCCTTTTGGAAGATCATGCGCTGTCACTTGTTCCTCCGGCAAAAAAGCATTGAGGGAATGCCGACGCTCCGAGGCCGCCGGGGCCATTTCTTCGGACGCCGTTTGAGAACAACCCTGGTCCCCGCAGCTTAGGCAAGCCACTTGGCAACGTCCAGGTGCCCCTTTCGGCAGAGGAGGAAGGTTGGTATGGCGCTTACCCGAAAGGCCCTGGGCGTCTGCTGGTGCATCGTTTCTTTGGGCCTTGCGCCCCTGGCCCGGGCTCAGGAAAGCGCTGGGCAAACCATGCGTCCGGTCATTCGGNNAGATGCCATTGTGGCCGGCCAGGCGGCATTGGCAGTGACGGATTTCGCTCTGAACGGAGTTGGCAGTGATGCCGTGATTCTCTGCTACGTGTCACGCCATAGGGAAATTCTGTCCATTAACGCCGAACCACGCGCTCCCCAACTCGCCACCATCGACTGGTATGAAAAGAACCATGGCGGGCAGATCCCCGATAGCGACGGCTTGCTTTCGGGCGGAATTCCGGGGGTCGTTGATGCGTGGTACATTCTGCTGGACCGCTGGGNNCGCAGGTGCTCCAGCCGGCCATCGAACTGGCGGAGAACGGCTATCCCCTGAGCGAGGTTCGCGCCCACCTGATTGCCAGCACCGCGAAGATTCGCAAGTACCCCTCCACCGCCAAAATCTATCTGCCCAACGGCCAGATCCCCAAGGTGGGAGAGATTTTCAAGAATCCCGACCTGGCCCGCACGCTGAAGAAGTTGGTTGAGGCCGAGGCGAACAATATGTCGATGGGCCGCCACGCCGCGCTCAAGGCGGCGCGCGACCGATTCTATAAAGGCGACATCGCGCGCGAATTTGCCGCCTTCTCCGAGGCCCACGGCGGCCTGTTCCGTTACCAGGATTTTGCGGAATATTCGGCGGAAGTCGAAGCCCCGGTTTCCATCGACTATCGAGGCTACCAGATTTACAAGAATCCCTCCGCCAGTCAGGGACCCACCGAACTGATCGCGCTGAACCTTTTGGAAGGGTACGACCTGAAGGCGCTCGGCCACAACAGTCCCGACTTTATTCACGTCAATGTTGAAGCCATGAAGCTGGCGATGGCCGACCGCGAGAAGTATCTGGGTGACATGGACTTTATCAAGATTCCCTACGCGGGCTTGCTGTCAAAAGATTATGCGCGGGAGCGCCGCAAGCTGATCGACCCGGCCCATGCCTCTCTGGAATTGCGGCCGGGAGCGCCGGAACGGTTTATGAGCGGCATGCCGCCATCGGACCGCCAGGTGCAAGCGGTTTTGGACGGTCACGCGAGCCACGAGGGCGACACCAGTTACATTGGAATCGTGGACAAGGATCGCAATATGGTGAGCTTTGAGCCGAGCCTGCACAACATCTTTGGAACCGGGGTGGTGATGGGAGACACGGGCGTCATCTTCAACTGCCGGGGTGATTATTACTCGCTGGTGCGGGGTGAGGCGAATACGCTCGAACCGGGCAAACGGCCGCGCAGCACCCTGCAAAGCACGCTGGGCATGAAAGATGGAAGGCCCTTCGCGATCATGGGAAGTCCCGGCGGCGACGATCAAGTTATGCGCACCCTGCAAACCCTGATCAACGTGGTGGATTTTGGCATGAACATCCAGCAAGCCATTGAAGCGCCGCGCTGGTCCACCACCAGTTTCCCCTCGTCGGTGTTTCCGCACACCATGTACCCGGGCGCCATGGCGGTGGAGTCGCGAATTCCGGAAGCCACCCGAGAGGCGCTGATCGCGCGCGGTCACAAGCTGAGTGTGGCGGGGCCGTGGTCGCTGGGATCAAACGCCGGCATCATGATTGATGAAAAGAACGGAGTCCTGAGCGCGGGCGCCGACCCTCGCGCCGAAGCGTATGCCTGGGCTTGGTGAGAAGTCCGGGCTAGCTGCAATACTGTTCACTTAGACCGTGCACAATGCGACCCCCTCACCCCNNCGTGGGGCCCCCTCCGCCTTGCGGTCCCCCCTCTCCCCCAAGGGGGCGAGGGAAGAAGAATTTCCAGCTTGAGTTCTGAAACCGCTTAAGTGAACAGCATTGGGGCTAGCTGATATTGGGCCGGCAGGCCGGAATCACGATGGGCGTTTCCGCGTGTATTTCCGCACATACTCCGGGACAGCGATTTCCCTGGGCAGGCGGTCGTCGGGCCGCGGGGTTTGGGGCGTGAGCTCGAGGGGAAGGACTCCCGCCCAGACGGGGAGCGCGTAATCCGCCTCGTCGTCGATGGGCGGGCCGCTGCGCACCTTGGCGGAAACCTCCTCCAGCGGAATGGCCATCACGGTGGTGGCCTGCAATTCTTTCTCCGAAGGCTGGCGGATTTCCTGCCATCGCCCTGGCATTACGTGCTCGGTGAATGCACGCATCGCTTCCCGCTTGGCGGTGGGATCCTCCAGCTCCGTGGCCTTGCCGAAGATCACCACCGACCGGTAATTCATGGAGTGATCGAACGCCGCACGCGCCAGCACCAGGCCGTCCACCAGCGTCACGGTGATGCACACGTCGGCGCCGTCGCCCAGCGCACGGAACATGCGGCTGGCGGTTGAGCCGTGAATGTAAAGCGTGTCTCCCGCGCGGCCGTAGCCCGTGGGAATGACCACCGGCTTGCCCTCCGCCACGAACCCGACGTGGCAAACCAGGCCTTCATCGAGAATGCGATAAACCGCCTCGCGATCATAAACACCGCGCTTGGGAAGCCGGTGCACTTGCGTCCGTTCCGTAGGTATGAAATCAGCCATGATGATCCTCGATTAGCTTTCAGCGGTCAGCTCTCAGCTATCAGCGCGCGACGGTCAGACCTCAGCTCGTACCAGGAAATTCGCGCCGATCGCCGCAGGTTGATCGCATCTCTTCCCTACCTTGCCGTCCAGCCGCCGTCAATGGGGATGGCAGAACCGGTGATGCACTGCGCCACATCGGTGGAGAGGTATACCACCAGCGCCGCCACCTCTTCCGGTTGCAGCAGGCGCTTGAGGGCGGCGGGCGCGGTCATGATCTTCTCCACCACCTCCTGCTCGGTCATGCCATGAAACTTCGCCAGTTCGGCGATTTGCCTTTCCACCAGTGGCGTGCGCACATAGCAGGGACACACGGCGACGGCGGTGATGTTGTGCGGGCCGCCTTCGAGCGCCGTGACCTTGGTCAGGCCGATCACGCCGTGCTTAGCGGAAACATACGCCGACTTGAATTCGGCCGACACCAGCCCCTGGATGGAACTCATGTTGATGATCCGCCCTCTCTTCTGCGCCACCATGTGCGGAAACGCGTACTTGGTGGTCAGGAACGGCCCCTTCAGCAGAACGCCCATGAGTTGGTCCCACTTCTCCTCCGGAAATTCGGCAATGGGAGCGAGGTGTTGAATCCCGGCGTTGTTCACCAGAATGTCAATTCGTTTATAGCGGTCAACTGTCGATTCAATCAGACTCTTGACGTCCTTGGCCTGCGATACGTCGCCGTAGTGGAACACCGCGTCGCCCCCCGATGCGACGATCTCCTGAGCGACGGCATTTCCTTCGGCGGTATGGAAGTCATTCACCACCACGGCGACACCTTCGCGCGCCAGGGCCATGGCAATGGCTCTGCCGAGGCCACTGCCCGCGCCGGTGACAATCGCCACCCGGCCTTTGAGCTGGCCCCCCGTCTGGCTGTGCGTCGGTTGGGAATCAGAGGAATTGGCGTTCATCGACATCTCCTTTAGGAGAACGTTGTTGGCCGCTCATTGCATTTTCCACGGCACTCGTCCAGTTTATCCGCAAAGACGTGGGTGGAATAGATGTAAAATTGGCTGCGGGGATGGATTCAGCCGCACGCTTCTGCATCATAGAAAGGGTTGCCAAAGACTGTGACGATTTCCCCGGCGCGCACAATCCGGATGATGGTCGCGGGAACGTGGTTGCTGGTGGCGCTCTGCGCGCTTCTCTTCCCCGCCCCGCTCGCGGCGGATCAATTGCCCGGTGAAGCGCTGAATACCTTTCCGGCTGACACCCTTCAGGTTGCCTTTGCCAATCTCGCCACGCTGCGCTCACTTTCCGTTTACCCGCAAATTCGCCAGCGGATTCTGAACCGCCAATTACACGCCTTTGAGGAATTCCTTCGGCCCATGGGAATCGAGCCGGAGAAGGACATTGACGAGGTGATGCTGGGATGGCGCGGTGAAATGGTGGGCCCCGGTGGTTTTTTGGGAATAGCGGCGGGACGCTTTCAGCCCGACCTGGTTGAGCAGTACTTCCAGCACACCAACCTGCCCATCAAGCAATACAATGGCGCCAACCTTTACGCGTTTGGGGCCGGGAGCGACCCGGACGACCTCTTCTTTACCTTTTTCGATAATACCCTCGCTGGTTTTGGGCGGTTGGGCGATATGAAAGCCATGATCGACGCGCGACTAGGTTCGGTGAATGCGCTGAATTCGAATTCCGATTATATGAATTGGCAAGGCGAGCTTGAGGGTACCGCTCCCCAGTGGGGCATCCTGAACGGCAAATCCGCCGCCAACATGGCGGGGGCGTGGCTGGTCCCCAGCGGCGATAAAAGTGTGGATTTAAGTTCCCTGGGGCGCTCCGTGCGCGCTCTCCTCTACCGCGTGCAGTGGGACAGCGGCTTTTCCGCTCAGATCTTCATGGTCTGCATCACACCGGAGAACGCGACAGGCTTTGCCAACCTCATCGGCCTCTTGCAGCAGGCCTCGAAGCAACCCCCCAAGGCAGGCGGCGTTGCCCTTCCTCCCATTCTTCAGAGTATTGAGACCCACCGCGACGGCGCCCGGCTGGAATTGGATGTGTCGGGACCGCCCGAATTGCTTGATCAACTCCTGCCGCAGGGCGGAAGCTAAAGACAAGGTGTCAGGTGCCAGGTGTCAGTCCGAACCGCTTTCGAGTGGTTAGAGTGGGCGGCCTAACGAACGCACACCGACGGCGCTAGCGCCAAAAGTTTCCCCCATTACAACGAAAAATGTGATTTAAGAATTGTACTGACACCTGACACCTGACACCTGACAACTGACACCTGACCCCTGACAACTGACACCTGACACCTGACACCT
>PLWR01000590.1:5131-6924 GCA_003165615.1 Acidobacteriota bacterium
CGGCGGCGCGGGCGTGCTTCCAGGCCTGTTGGTAATCGCCGCGAACGGCGTAGAGGCGCCCCAGGCTTAAGTGGGGGGCAGCGTCGGCGGGATCAAGTTCGATGGATTTGTTGAAGTATTGCCTGGCCTGCTCGATCTCACCCTGAAAGTGGCTGAGCGTTCCGAGGGCGAAATAGGCTTGGGCGTTGTTGGGGCCTTTCGCCAGGATGGAGTGTTGCTCGGCGACGGCCGCTTCCACGTCGTTGTTGAGGGCAGACTGAATCAGGTTGTCGCGCCAGAAGTGGTTGGACATGGAAGTAGTCAGTAGTCAGTTATCACTTTTCAGGCATTACTGAGCGCTGCGAAATTGANNTGTATTATGCAGCGCTCAGTAGTTATAAGTTCTTGGTGGCAAAGCGGCAAATTGGGATGATCCATCCTTTTACTTACTGCTGATTACTGACAACCGAGGACTGACAACTTTCCTCAACTCGGAATGAACGCCTTGATCTCAACTTCAACCTGCGCCGGCGTCAACTTCTCGCCTTCGTTCATGCGCGCCAGGATTTTCTCAATCATGTCCTTCGCCTGATCCTTGCGATAGGCGCGAATGAAGCCGTCGTAGAAATGCTCGCCCGCCATGGCCCGGCTGATCTCGGTTTCCTTGTTGTGATCCTGCAACTCGGTGAAGTAGACCACTCGGTACTTGCCCGTGTAGGTCGTCTCGCGGTAAATTTCAAACATGATCTTGTCAGATTCGAATGGCATGAAAGTCTTCAGCCCTCAAAACTGGAAATTTTGTTTTACTCGTCGCCCCAGCAGATGCGCAGCCTCCGAAAACAGCCGCTGTATTAATGATTATCAGAGGCAGGGGCGCGCGTCAATCCTTTGCCGCGGCTTCAAGCGAGTATCAGGTCATGAGGGTTCAGGAATTTCGAGATCCCGGCAGATTTTTCGAGCCAGGATTGAATTGATCTCAATGTGTCGGGGTACCGCGGAAACCTTATTCGAGCGCGGATTCACGTAAACTGTGTGCCTGCCACCCTCGCGCAAGAGCTGGCACCCATGCTGTTCCAGATGCCGGATCAGTTCCCGGCGCTTCATAGCGTGGCTACGGAAACGGATTCCTTATGAATTTCTCCGTCTTGAGGGTCGCGCTCCGTCAGCTCGCGGTTTGCCTCGAACACCAAGCGAATGGCCTCCTGGAGGTTTTCCCGGGTTTCTTCCAAAGTCCGGCCCTGGGTATTGGCCCCGGGCAACTCTTCCACCCAGGCGATATAACCTTCCGAAACTTTCTTGAAAACTGCGGTCAGCTCCATGTTCCCTCCGCTCGATCCTAATTGCCATGCTACCACGCAGAACGGAGCAGGGCAATTAAAGCAGGTGTGGCGTGGACCTACAGAACAGGCCCGCGCTACGAAACTTCTATAGCGGATCGCGCACCAGCAGCCCCGGCAGGCCAGCGAAAGCGCGGTCGTGGCTCCAAAGTTCTGTGGCGCCGTTTTCAAGGGCGATCAAGGCGATCTGCAGATCGTACACGCGAGTGCCGGCAATTTTCATGTTACTCGCCATTTGAGTGAGACGCTCCCAGAATCCCGTGCCGGGAGTCCAAACCGTTGCCCCGCCATCCAGCAGCAAAGCATGAAGAAAACCACGTACTTCTTTGGCTGGGGATGGGCCCCCGCTGCTTGCCGGGTGCGTGACCACGCACCAGAATTCGCTGATGCAGGGCAAGGCAATCCCCCAACCTCGGGGGTCTCTGCTGGCACGCTCAATCGCTCTTCGAGCAGTCCGGTGCTCGGGGCTATTCCGGC
>PLWR01000420.1 GCA_003165615.1 Acidobacteriota bacterium
CCAGCGCGTAGGAGGCCGATCCTGAAAAGACAGGCACAGCCAGAAATCCCAATCCGATAATCCCAATGGCGAAGATCAACTCGGCCAGAAACCCCGCGTGAGGAAAAGTATGAACCAGCGGTTCCAGGGCCTTGGCCGCCTCCGCCGCGGTAGTTATATGTGTGATCCCGTTCTGATGCAGTACCGTCGCCGCAACCACGATAATGCACCACGCCGCAATCTGCGACGAAAGCATGCCCATGAAGTTGTCCAGTCGCAGCCGCCTCATAAACGGCTTGGTAAGCTTCGGCGCCCCGTTGTGAATCATCCGCTTGCTTCGCTCTTCTTCCACCTCCTCTGAAGCTTCCCAAAAGAACATATACGGCGAAATCGTCGTGCCAATCACGCCCGTGATGATAAAAAAGAACGCGAAACTGAATTCGATGTGCGGAACAAAAGTTGCCTTCAGAATCGTGCCCCATGGTTCATGAACCAGAAATACCGTTATCACGTAAGAAAAAAGCGTAATGCAAAGCCACTTCAAAATCCGTGCATAAGTCCGGTAAGACGTGAAAATCTCCAACACTAAAATCAGCGCCGTAAAGAAAAGCACCAGCACCGCAAAATTGACGGGCACAATAAGCTGCGCCGCGGCGCCCATCGCCCCCAGGTCGGCTCCCAGGTTGATTGTATTAGCCACCAGGATCAGCAGCAGCGTTCCATAAAGCACCTTCTTGCTATAGTGTTCCTTCACCACTGCGGCGATGCCTTTTCCGGTCACCGCGCCAATCCTTGCGCAGGCCTCCTGCACAGCCGTCAGAAAGGGCAGAATAAGCAGCGCCGTCCACAGTTGCCCATACCCAAACTGCGCACCCGTCTGCGTATAAGTCGCAATCCCCGACGGGTCGTCATCCGCCGCACCGGTAATGAGCCCCGGCCCCGCAATCTTCAGCAGCTCCCTTGTCTTCCTTCCAAATTTCGCCATTGCACGCAGTATAACGGCAGCAATCTAATTCCTGTGTCCAGTTATGACCACGTACCGAANNTGCCCCATCCTTCCGCGCTTTTTGCGGAAGGGTGGGAAACCACAATATCCAACAACCGGAAAACGAGCAAAGCCACTCATCCCACAAAAGCCCCGTGCCCCATCCTTCGCTTTTTTCTAGCGAAGGGTGGGAAACCACAAAACCCAACCAACCGGAAAACGGTCAATCCACCCATCCCACCAAAGCCGGAGGCCTTGTATCTGGGCACGGCTTCAGTTGTGCCATAAACCTGCCACTGTCGGATATGCAATGTGGTTCCTATCACCCTTGGGGTCCCAGGAAGTGTGCCAGCCATTCCATTGAGCGCCACACGGCTTCCGGAGTCGGACTATGTCCCGTGTGATGATTGAAGTAACCAATGTTCAAGGGTTTGCCATAAAGCTGGTAAACCTGGCGTGCGGCGTTAATGTAGTACCAGCTCTGAGCGGTATCAAAGGTGTCGCCCCCGATCAAGAGAAAGGGCCGGGGCGCGACGAGCCCAATCAGGTCGTGCTGATCGGTCCTCTTGTCTATCTTGTTGATGAAGTCGCCGAAATACCAGTAGTCATCGTAGTTTGAGAACGAAAGGCCGATTCCCAGCTCGCTTGCGACTACGGCTGTGATGCGGGGATCAAAGGCAGCGGCATAGAGTGACATTTTCCCGCCGAGAGAATGGCCGATTATGCCGATATTTTCGCGATCGATCTCCGGCAACGTATAAAGGTAGTCGAGCAGCCGATGGGCGTCCCAAACCCATTTGCCTAATCCAGTACAGTTGGGATGCCGCAGCTTCAGGTTAGCAACTGCTTCTGCATACGACTCGCCATAGCTTTCAGCAAACCAACGAATGGCCACAGCAATGTATCCTTTTTGCACCGCCGCGTATGCAAAGGATTTAACGCCCATTCCCAGAAACTGGCGCCCCCCTAAATCTCGTCCCGCTGAAGTATCCACGTCATAGAAAGGGACAATTACAACCGGACGCGGACGCCGAAGGTCGCCTCCCGGCATCATGACTAGGATCTTTTCCCACCAATCCGGCTCGACTTGGAGGTACATGAGCCGCGCGGAGTAAGTCTGGTCTGTTACTTCCTCGATCATCCGCGTTTGGGGCGGTGGGGGAGTGATATCCATTGAGCCGAGCAGCTTGAGCCATTTGGCCTCGATCGTTTCGCGGTGCGCTTTCCACTCCTGTATAGAGCTGGCCTCGCCAACCAGCGAAGAGAGTTTGCCAATCGACGACTCATAGCCAGCCGGAGCATTGTTATAAGGTTTGAACCAGTCTGGCGAGTGATGTGCTGCCGGCAAGACGGGTTTCGGTGCAGCCGTGCGGCAAACGCGGAAGCCCGTGAAGCGGCTCTTATATTCCGGTTCTATCGAAGACCGGTAATCGTTTACCCAATGCACCGTTGTGGGACTGACATAGGAACCGCCCCGGACAATACGGCCCAGACCGCGCAAAGGTCCAGCGGGATTGTAAGAAGCCTGCGGTGTGCTCTCTGGGTTGGTGTAATCTGTGGTCCACTCCCACACATTCCCGTACATGCTATAAAGACCGCATGCATTGGCAGGATAACTGCCCGCCGGCTTGGTTCCCGAATCCTTCAGTTCCTCAACTAAACCCCCAATGTGCTTCGTGTCTGAGTTTCCGAGGTTGGCTGCCAGGGAGTTGTCCTTCATGGCAGGGACGGGTCCGGCCGCATGGGTCCACTCAGCATCGGTGGGAAGACGGTATCCATTCTTGCTCACGTCACAGAAACCGGTTTCCAGATTGAAGCAAAACTCAAGGTTCTCCTGTTGGCTTCGAAGGTTGCAATAGCGTATAGCTTCCCACCAGCTTACCGTCTCGACAGGCAGGTCGGCGCCCTTATGAAATGAAGGGTTATAACCCATGACCGCCTCAAATTCGCCTTGCGTCAACTCCCCGGGAGCGATGAGGAATTTGCCCAGCGTAATGGTTACCGGAACGGTGGTGCGGGTATCGGTCACCTCGTAACTCGTGCCGGGCACTTCAACCAATTCACCGCGCGCTGATGCATCCTTCTCAAGCCGGTCAGCACTCTCTGCCGCATGCAGAAGATGGTTTTCATAGACCAGGCCTGACGCCATCGTTGTCGCTCCGACAATCGAATTCTTAAGGAATTTCCGCCTTTCCATTGTGCTTGACTCCTTCTATTTCAAACACTAAGAACGTCACAGGCCGGGCAAGCCCGGGGCAACTCGATGGTAATAATCCACTCAGCCGCGTGAGCTGATGATCCAGCTTAGGCTCTTCGCAACTCCTCAGAGCAAACAAAGGGCGGCACTCGTATACCTGACAGACCGTTTAGAAATGATATCGTGCCTCGACGCCGGGTGCCCAGGTCTCGTCCGACGCGGCGGAAGACCTGGGATCCACCAGCCCTTCGCTACGTCCGCCGGTTCATTTTCCCCTCGATAAACGCTTCGCATAAACCATCAACTGATCCACGAACTTTCCCTCCCGCGGCACAATGCAATACACCAGCTCGCACTCCATCGACCGCGCCACATCCTTCAGCCGTTTTAGCGTAATCGTCCCCTTCCGCTCCGACCGCTCCAGTTGAAACACCATGGACGGGCTTACTTCCAGATCCTCCGCCATCGCAGCGGCTGTAAACCCCATCGTCTTCCTCACCTCCCGAAGCCAGCCTCGCAATGGCCGCTGCACCTTCCGCGCCGCCTGATATTCCCGCGTCTCCATGTCTAGTATTTGCTGCTTATGTGTCCACAACGGTCCTCGCATCGTTCAATCCCTTTCCTTTCGTCTGCTCCATTCGGCCAGTAGCCTTCCAGGGCAATTCTTGTGTTCAAAAATGCCGCTAAAACGCCCTTATTTGGCCTCTAATTACACATAATGCGCCTTATATCGATATTTATATGCAAACAGTCCTTCGCATTCCGTAAGCTCCAAGCAACCATTCGCTAAAATTTGGTAAGACGCGAACCACTGGAGACAAAAAATCCGGTAGCTCAGGAACAAGTGAAGTCAAGAAATCCGGCAACACCGCCCACACCAAATCTCCATTTCCGCTTGCCCATCCCTTCACACTTTGTTCCCAACCCGCGCCCCTCAGGCCACCATCGCCCCAAATTCGGTGGCATATAAACCACCGTCCCACCAACCGTTTCTAGAGCCAAGTTAACCAATCAGTAATCATCAGCCCCCGATTCGCCAACTTGCCAACTCGCCAACTTGCCAACTCGCCAACTTGCCAACTCGCGAATCCCTCCCCCCACTCCCGCCTATACTGATCAAGAGCCGTCCTCATGAAGAGCCTTCTGGCCCTCATCTTCGTCGCCTGCATCGCCCTCCCGGCGCAGCAAACCCCCGCGCCCACCGAACTAGCCGCCAGCCCATTCTTCATCAAAGACACATGGATCATCGGCGGTGCAGGCAACTGGGACTACCTCACCATGGACCCGCAGTCCAGCCAGCTCCTCATCGCCCACGGCCCCGTCGTGCAAGTCGTAGACACAGAAACCGGCACCCTCGCCGGCCAGGTCACCGGCCTCCGCTTTGCCCACTCCATCGCCCTCGACGACTCCGGCGAATTCGGCTACGTCAGCGACGGCCCCGCCAACCAGGTAAGTGTCTTTGACCGCCGCACCTTCAAAATTGTCGCCCGCATCCCCACCGGCTCCAGTCCCCGCGCCCTGGTTTACGAACCCCAAACCAAACTGCTCTTCGCCGTCAGCGCCAGCCCGCTCTCACAAAACTCCACCCTATTGCACCCCGCCAATCAGACCGTCAAGTCCCCCCTCACCGTCATCGACACACAAACGCGCGACGTAATCAGCACAATTCTCCTCCCCGGAAAGCTGGGCTTCGCCGCCAGCAACGGCGCAGGCCAGCTCTTCATCATCCTTGAGGACCGCAACGAGATCGCCTGGATCGACGCCGCATCCATCGAGTCCCGTCTCCGCGGCGCTCAAAGCAGCACCGCATCTGACCAACACAAAACCACAAGCCCTCCAGGCGCCCAGGTCACCATCGACTGGAGCTCCCTTCCCCGTTCCGCTCAGTCCTCCGGCAACCACGTCCGCTTCTTCCCCCTCGGCTCGCAGTGCCCCGATCCCCGCAGCATCGCCGTCGATAGCAACCACATGCGCATCTTCGTCGCCTGCAACAACCTCACCATGGAAGTCCTCAACGCCGCCAACGGCGACCTCATCACCTCCCTGCCCATCGGCTACGGCGTTGAAGCCATCGGCTACGATCCCGACCGCGGCCTCATCTACTCCGCCAACGGCGCCGCCATGGGAAGTCTCACCGTCATCCATCAGGACGTCACCGATACCTACGCGGTCATCCAAACCCTGCCCACCCGCCAGCGAGCCCGCACCCTCGCCGTAAATCCAGCCACAGGCGATGTTTACCTGGTCACCGATTATCTCGGCATGCCCCTCGACAAGCCGGGCAGCATCGGCACCCTCCACACCCCACAGGCTCAAGGCAGCTTCCAGATTCTGGTCATCTCCCACTAGGTCTCTGACCGCTTGATGTTGTATCAAAGCTGGGTGCCCCACCCTCGGCGCNNTCCTGAGCGGAGTCCGCCGCGGCGGCCGTAGTCGAAGGACCTTCTTCTCTTACTCACTTATGCGGCGAACCTCAGAGGTAGACCACTGACGAATCTCGATACCGCCCCAATTCCCCAGCCGATTCTCATCCCAACCCCGCCCGTCAGTGGCACACTATATCCATGCTCGATTTCGGCGGCCAGCGGGATCTTCCCACCATCCTGCTCATTGACGACGACCCCATCAGCCGCGAAGTAATGGCCACCGTCCTCACCATGAGCGGATACATCATCTACACCGCCGAAGGCGGCGCGCACGCGCTCCAGCTCCTCGCCGAAGGCGCCTGCGTCCCCAGCGTCATCCTCATGGACGCGCAGTTGCCCGGCCTGAGCGGAACCCATCTCATCCAGCAACTTCGCGCCCGCAGCCACGCCCGTCTCTTTGCCATCAGCGGCAGCAACCCGCCGCCCGATGTAATCGCCGCCGCCGACGGCTTCCTGCTCAAGCCCTTCGCCCCGGAAACCCTGCAAAAAATGCTCGAAAAAAACCAACCCCCCTCCGCGAAGAACCCCGCTCGCCACCCCGCCGGCAGCCCATCCTCGCCGGCTAAGCCCATCAACCCGGTCGTCGATCCTGAAATCCTGGCCCAGCTCCGCGAGATGATGTCCGAACCCGCCGTCCGCCAGATCTACGCCGCCATCGTCGCCGATCTCGCACGCCGCATTGCCCTCCTCGAGGCCGCAATCGCCAAAAAAGACCTCGCCGAAATCCGCCGCATCGGCCACGCCATCAAGGGCGGATGTGGCATGGCCGGAGCCCTCCAGGCCGCCAGCCTCGGCGCCGAGCTCGAATCGCCAGTTAACCATCTGGATAACAGCTCCGCCCTCCTTGATAATTTGCGCGCCGCCGCCGCCAGCCTGGAGCGTATGCTGGAAGTTGAATTTCCGGCGTAAGAAAGTTTCTGTCTACGGAGGAAGCCGCTCAAGTGGAACGACCCATTCGAATTGTGGTGGCGGACGACCATCCCGTGGTCTGCATCGGCGTGCGCAACATGCTCTCTGAGTCTGATGGCTTTGAAGTCATCGGCGACGCCGCCGATGGCGACGAAGCCATCACCCAAACCCTCGAGCTGCAGCCCGACATCCTGCTGCTCGACGTGCAAATGCCGCGCTTGCCCGGCCTTGAAGCCATGCGCGCCATCATGACCGGCATGCCCACGGTCAAGATCATCCTTCTCACCTCCACCATCAGCACCCAGCAGATCATCG
>PLWR01000371.1 GCA_003165615.1 Acidobacteriota bacterium
CACGCAAGGCCTGGCGCACTTCATCGGGCGTATTGGCGCTCCATGTCCGCGCCCCCATGCTTTCGGCATTTTTGGCAAAATCGATGGGCACAAACTCGCCTTCGAGGCGCTTCGATTTCGGGTCGCGGGCGCGGAATTCATTCCCAAAGGTATGCCCGGCACGCGCCATTTGCAGTTGCCGGATGCATTGGAATCCGTGGTTCTCGGAAATGACCAGCGTGATCTTCAGCCCTTCTTGGCTGGCGGTGACGAGTTCAGTAGGATTCATCAAATAGGTTCCGTCCCCAACGAGTACGAAAACCTCGCCTTGCGCCTGGGCCATGCGGACGCCCAGGCCGGCGGGAATTTCGTAACCCATGCAGGAGAAGCCGAACTCGAGATGGCACGCCGCTCCCTGAGTGACATCCCACAACTTGTGCAAGTCACCCGGAGGGCTGCCCGCGGCGGCGACAACGGTATCGCCTGCCTTCGCCTCCTCGTTGAGGATTCCAATCAGTTGTCCCTGGCTCATCAACTCGCCGGCAGTGGGTTGATAAACCTTCCGGACGAGCTGTTTTTTCCATTGTCCTTTTAACCGGGCAATTTCCTTGACGTAATTCGCACGGGGTTTGAGGCCGGCCTTTGCCCCCGCCCCCGCAAGGGCGTGGAGCGCTTCGCGGGCGTCAGCGAGGATGGGGAGCGCGCCCAGCTTGTAAGCGTCGTGGGACTTGACGTTGAGGCTGATGAACCTCACTTCCGGATTATTGAAGCAGGAGTGTGAGCCGGTAGCGAAGTCCGTCAAACGCGTGCCCACGCAGATGATCAGGTCCGCCTGGCTCACACACTTGGCGGACAATGGGTTTCCCGTAACTCCATGCCCTCCGAGGAGCAGCGCGGAATCCGTGCGAATTGCGCCCTTGCCGGCAAAGGTTTCAACCACGGGGATTCCCATCGATTCCGAAAAGCTCTGCAATTCTTCCCAGGCTCCGGAATAATGCACACCGCCCCCGGCGATGATGACGGGGGATTTTGCCTTCTTGAGCAAACCGATGGCTTCCACGACGCGCGGGGGATCGGGGAGGCGGCGCTCAATTCTCCAAACCCGTTTTTCAAAGAGGGCCACGGGGAACGGATAGGCGTGGGCCTGCACATCCTGGGGCAGCGCGAGGGTGGCAGCGCCGGTGTCGGCAGGATCGGTCAGGACCCGCATCGCTTCCGGGAGTGCGGTCAGGAGCTGTTCCGGGCGGGAGATTCGATCAAAGAATCGACTGACGGTACGGAAGCAGTCGTTGACGCTGACATCCGCGGAAATGGGGTGCTCCAATTGCTGAAGCACGGGGCCTTGATGGCGCGTCGCATAGTAATCCGAGGGAAGCAGGAGCACAGGCAAATGATTGATGGTGGCGAGGGCGGCCCCTGTCAGCATGTTGGTTGCGCCCGGCCCGATGGAAGACGTGCAAGCCAGCATCGCCGTGCGGTTGGTGGCCTTGGCAAAGCCGCACGCGGTGTGAACCATCGATTGTTCATTGCGGGGCTGAAAGTAGGGAAGGTCCTGGCCGTACTCATATAATGCCTGGCCCAATCCCGCAACATTGCCATGGCCAAAGATGCCGAAGATGCCGGGAATCAGACGTCGCTCCCTACCGTCACGTTCGCTAAACTGTACGGAAAGAAACTTCACCACGGCCTGGGCGGTGGTGAGAGAAACCGTCTTTGCCATTTTCGCGCGTGCCATAATCCTGGCCCCCCTCTTTTCATGTCCTGATGCAGTGCGTCTCACTTCGCGGTGAATTGCGTCGTAGCGGTACGGCAACCGCACCCCTGCACTCATGCGGCGGAGCCTCGTAGCACGGGCACCCTGCCCGTGTGAAGTCATGACCAAGATGGCCGTGCTACAAGGGCGGGATTCCGCTGCGCATTTTCCTGGCTATGGGTCCTGTCCCAATTTGAACGTAGGGCCGCCATCTTGGCGGCTCTGAGCCGGCTGAAAGCCAGCGCTACACTTCTTTTATCCGATTCCATGGAAAACCACGGTCTTGAGTTCCGTCATCTCCTCAATGGCGTAACGCGGGCCTTCCTTGCCGATGCCGCTGCTTTTGAACCCGCCGTAGGGCATGAAATCCGCCCGCCAGAGTGGGGTCCAATTGATCTGAATCGTTCCACTCTGAACTTCGCGGGCAAAGCGCAGCGCGTTTCTGATGTCACTCGTAAAAATTCCCGCCCCCAGCCCATATTTACTGTCGTTCGCGAGGGCAATCGCCTCGTCAATCGAGTCCACGGGCGTCACCGCCACGGCGGGACCGAACAGCTCATCGCAGGAAACCCGCATTTGCGGTTTCACATCCGCAACCACGGTGGGGGCGAACACTAGGCCTTGCCTCTGACCGCCGGTTACCACCCGCGCTCCGCCCTGGCATGCCTCTTCAATCCACGTCTGGACGCGATGGGCGGCGCCTTCCGTGATCATCGCGCTGAGCCTGGTGTCGTCCTTAACCGGGTCGCCAACCTTGATGGCTTCAACCTTGGGCTTGAGGGCGTCAAGAAAATCTCCGTAGATTTTTCGGTGTACCAACACGCGCTGGGTGGAAATGCACACCTGCCCGGCGTTGACATAGCCGCCGATGGCGGTGGCGTCGGCAACGGTATTAAGGTTGGCGTCGGGGAGCACCACCAGCGGACTGTTCGATCCCAGCTCCAGCGACAACTTCTTGACTCCTGCCACCTGTGTGATCTTTTCCCCAACTTGCGTGCTTCCCGTGAAGCTGATCTTCCGCACCCGTGAATCACTGCACAAGGCCAAGCCCACGGACTGTCCGGAGCCGGTAATGCACTGTAGGGCGTTCTCCGGCAAACCCGCTTCGAGAAATATCTTGGTGAGTTTTAAAGCCGTCAGCGAGGTTTTGCTCGCGGGCTTGAGGATGACGGCGTTGCCGGATGCGAGGGCCGGCCCCACTTTGTGCGCGACCAGCAGGAGCGGATAGTTGAACGGCGTGATGGCCACCACGATGCCGCAGGGCACGCGCAGGGTAAATCCCATTTTTCCGGTGGTTCCTGATTGCGCATCCAGGGGGAGAGTTTCACCGCGAAGTTGGGCTCCCTCGAAGGCGCATAGGCGGAAGATGTCAGGCGCTCGTCCGGCCTCGCCGCGGGACTCGAACAGAGGCTTGCCTTCTTCCAGGCTGATCGTCCGCGCGATATCCTCAACTTGCCTGGCAAGAATATCAGCGGCGCGCAGGATGATCTGACTGCGTTCGTAGGCGGTCAGCTTCGCCATGGCAGCCGCGCCCTTAACCGCTGCGGCCAAGGCGGCTTCAATCTGTTGCGGACATGCCTCCGGGATCGTGTCAATGACCTCCCGCGAGTAGGGAGATATCACCTCCGTCAGCTTTGGTGAACTGACCCATTTCCCGTCAAGGTACATTTCCATGTGGAATCCTCTACCCAGTAAGTTCTTTGATGTAGCGTCGCGCTTCCGCAGCAAGAAATGCGTCGTCTCCCGCCACCAACAATAAGGTGTCTCCAAGAGCTGCGCATTCTTTGGCGTGCTCGATGCTTTGACACCCGTGGCCCATGGCTTTCCCGTGGCGCCGGCAGGCCTGCCGGACCGCATCGACCGCCGCCAGGTAGCGTGGATGTTCAAACTGTTTGAAGCATCCGAGGGAAATTGACAAGTCCAAGGGGCCCATGCTGACGCCATCAAAGCCGTCGACTTTCAGGATGTCATCGATATTCTCGATGGCTTGCTCGGACTCGATGATGCCGAGGCAGATCATGGCGTCATTGGCTTCCTGAAAGTATTGGTCGGAGTCAAAGCCGTAGACGCCGGCGCGACGAGGTCCATACCCCCGAATCCCCGCCGGAGGGTAGCGGCAGGCTTGAACAAGCCGACTCGCCTCCTCACCGGTATTGATGAAAGGGCAAAGTACGCCAGGAGAGCCCAGGTCGAGCAGTCGCCGAACCTCGTCGGGTTGGAAGCGCAGCGGGCGGGCCAGAAGCACCGCTTCCGTCGGCGCTGCGGCCTGCAACATCGCCCTTACGGTCGGGAGGTTGATGGACGTGTGCTCGGTGTCGACAATCAGAAAGTCATACCCGGCCCGGCCAAATATTTCCGCCACGGCAGAATCGGATAGAGCCAACTGCGCGCCCCAACAGGGTTTCCCGGAGCGGAGTTTGGCTTTGAACCGGCAAGCTTTTTCAAGTTCCAGGATCATTGGGTATACCAAGCTCCCCTCCTGATACAGGAGGGGTGGCGCCGTAGGCGACGGGGGTGGTTACCGCATCCGCCAGTGGCGGATTGTTTTATCAATACCACCCTTTAATCCCCTCCTCATCTGAGGAGGTGAGCTTTCTTAACAGATCCCCTCCTGATTCAGGGCCAAAGTCAGCCGATTCCAATCTCGCGCAGATAGGCGCGGGTGCGTTTGGCAAACGGTAGCGGCTTGTCAAAGGCCGTGGGGTACATATCCTGCTCGACAATCGCCCATCCCGAGTAGCCCACTTCGTGCAGGGCATCTCGAAACGCTCGAAAATCGATCATCCCCTGGGCGGGCTCGCAGAACATATTCATTCCCACGGCCAGGGCGAAGGGAATCTTTTCCGTTGCTACTTTCTTTTGGATATCTCCATCGATACTTTTCAGATGGAGATAGGCGATTCGTTTGTGGTGCTTCTTCATGAAGGCCACCGGATCGCCCCCGCGATAAGCATGATGGCCGGTATCGAGGCATAGGGACACGCGGGCGGGATCCGTCTGCTCCAGAAACGCTTCAATCTGGTCCTCGTATTCGACGTGCGTTTCCGCGTGGGGGTGGTATGCCAGCGCCAAGCCAAAGCGCTTCATGGCCATGTCCGCGATTTTGTGGGTGGTATCAATCAGTCTCTTCCAGCCGTCCGGGTCGAGACGATTGGAGCGCGTAGGCTTGCCGGTGAAGAGGTCGGAATACAGGTCGTCAATCAGCACCAGGTACTTGGCGCCCAAGGCGGCGAGCAACCCGCCTCCGCCCACCACTTGCTGCTCCAACCCCGGCCACGCCGCTGGCTCCTCCAAGTGGGACATCGCGAAGGTTCCACACACCTTCAGCTTTCGCCGGTCCAACTCCTGCCGCAGCACCTTGATGTCGGAGGGCAAATAGCCGTAGGGGCCGAGTTCGGTCCACTCATAGCCCGCTTCCACAACTTCATCCAGATATCGAGGCCAGGGAGTTTGCTTGGGGTCGCTGGGAAACCAGACGCCCCACGAGTCGGGAGCTGTTCCAATCGTAATGCTCATAGGATGGTTTGAGGCCCTCTGCTTCTGGAAATTTTGCCGGGTCGAATCCCGCCTTGATGATGATTGCCCATGCCCCGCCGCCAAATTAATGGGGGTACTGTATCCATCTCATGGTGGGTTGTCAACGTGCTTTCATGCATGTGCTTGCATGTTGAGGGGTGGGCCATTTTGGTTCCTTGTAGCGGTGCTTTATGCCCACCTGTTTTGAATGCGTTTTGATTTTTCAGCGCGAGACGGCAAATCCCGATGGTGGCATCCCGATAAGATCGGGACTGGTTCCGCCGCCGTTACATCAATTCGGTTTGGCGGCATAAGGCCATCGCGACCAGAATCCACGCTCACCATTTCCCACCATGGACAAACAATTTCGCACGCGCCTTGGCAAAGAACCGCGAAAGTCGTGATATACTTGCAGCAATGGTTACCCTGGATTGAGTGACCCCGCTGATGTTGGCTGTTGGTCTCACCATGGTTTTCATGCTTTAGTTTTCAGTTATCAGTTTTCAGTTATTAGTGGCAGCGTTAGAAGTTTGGCGTAAATGCAAGCAGTGCCTGTGCTGTGCACCGCACTCAGATGGTTTAATTGACGACTGAAAACTGGCAACTGGTTACTTAAGATTCCAGTTGGCAGTTGACAAGAAGTGGCAATTTCAAGTACAAATAAAAGTTTGCAACCTGAGGATTCACACGGAGAGTAGAGTGGGGACTTATTTAGCCAAGGCGAGTAGAGGACAGATTAACTGGAGCGTTGTCGACGCGGAAGGTTGGGTGCTGGGACGGCTGGCGTCACGGGCTGCGCAAGTGTTGATCGGCAAGAATATGCCGGACTACACTCCGAGCGCGGATCACCGCAGTGGACTGATCATCATCAACGCGGAGAAGATTCGGCTGACCGGTAAGAAGCTTGACCAGAAGATCTACCGCCATAACACGGGATATCCCGGAGGACTCCGGGAAATCAGCGCGCGCAAGGTTTTTGAAACACAACCGGAACGGCTGATTCGCGAAGCGATCTATGGGATGCTGCCGAAGAACCGGTGGCGGGATCGCTTGGCAAAGCGGTTGAAAGTGTACGTGGGATCGACCCACCCGCATACGGGGCAGTCCCCCCAAGCGCTTTCCCTGGCGCGCTAATTTGAATCCTTCAGAATCTCAACAAGAGCGGAGTAACTGTGGCTGAGCTTGTCCAATTTGTGGCAACAGGTCGTCGTAAGACTGCGGTGGCACGAGTGATTCTTCGCCCTGGTGAGGGCAAAATCGTGGTCAACCACCAACCCTTCACCACTTACTTCCCGTCGGAAGCCCTGCGTTCGGAAGTCCAGTTTCCCCTGGTGCACACCGAGCTGGCGGGGAAGTTTGACATTCTGGTGAACGCCGCCGGGGGGGGAATCCACGGTCAGACCGGCGCTGCTAAACTGGGCATTGCGCGCGCCCTGGTGATTTTCAACGCCGAACTCCGACCACGACTGCGCCAAGGCGGGTTCCTGACGCGGGACCCGCGCGCCAAGGAGCGGAAGAAATACGGACAAAAAGGCGCACGCAAGCGGTTCCAGTTCT
>PLWR01000576.1 GCA_003165615.1 Acidobacteriota bacterium
AGCGCACGAAATCGGCAATGGCATCCTGTGCAAATACGAATCCGCGGTACATATAGTTGCTGGTGTCAAAGAGGATGAAGACACTCGCTCCCGCCACCAGGGAGGCAATCCGGTCAGGAGATTCTTGGCGCAGGATGGGTTGGGCGGCGGCCTGCCGGCTGGGTTTGGTTGGCCGGTCGGCGCCAATGGCGGCCGCGCTTCGGCGGGGAAACTCTTCCAGGCTGCGCGGAACTTCATTTTCCTCGCCGAAGGTTGCCATCTTTTGGGTAATTCCGTCTTCGTAAATCTCAAAGTCCCAGGGGCTGAGGCCGGTAATGTAATTTCCTTTCTTATCGGTCACGGCCACATCAAGCTGCACCAGATTGACGTTGACGTGAAAGACCGTGTCGGGATTTTCTTGCGGGGCGGCCAGCCAAACCTTGGCGCCGGAGAAACCCCCCAGGCAAAAAGCAGTGAGCCAAAGGATTCGCTTTACCATAAATCGTCCTTCCTGCATCCCCCCCGGGCGGGCTTCAAAGCGGGGAAGGTGCGCTAGCCTTGGGCGAGGATTCAAGCTTGCCCTCGCGAAATTCATTGCCAGTTTCCCACAGGGCGCGCAACAGGGCAGGCCAGTCATCCAGGTGGGTGGCAAAGATATCTTCCGCCATGCGACGCGTCAGCGCGGGGACCAACTGATGCAAGCTCTCCGGGGGCAAGCCTTTCTCGTCCGCCAAACGGGCCCAGTAAAGATTGTTGGACTCCCAGGATTCTGCCAGCAGGCTGCTCGAGTAACCGAAGAAGGTGGGGAAAGGGCGCAAATTGAGAAGCTCGCGGGCGGTGGTTTGCGCCAGAGCGGCATGGGGTGTGCCGAAATCCTCCGCCAGTCTTCGCCCATTGGTTTCTTCGGGGTCTTCCGCCGTGAGGGTTTGAAGTTCCTCTCCGGCTTTCCCCCAGTGGGTCATTTCCGCCGGATATTGGCGCTGAAATTCCAACGCCAGGTAGAAGGTTTCCGCCGGCGCCACGGTGGGAATGACATCCTCCGAATGCCCGGCGCCGAGGGCCGATTCCAATTCGGCCAGCCTCCGCGAAAGCAGGCGATTGGCGAGGATATCCAAAACCTTTTCCCGCAGACTGGCATTGTTCTCGGCGCTGGTCAGGAGGTCTTCGCCAAACTTCTGGTAGAGGGCTACGGCGTGAAGCTCCCTGGGAGTTACCTGCCACCAACGTGGCAGCACGGCGCTGGTCACAAGGGACGGAACCAAGTCCTCCCAGACGAGGGACTGGATGTTTTTCGGCACGATAAACTCTTGCTCAACTTGCGCAAGGATGTAAGGGAGACGGGGGAGTCCACCGGACAGACGCACGCCGCCACCGGAGGTTTCGCCTCGACCGATCAGCCGGGGCTCGGACCAGGGGGCTTCTGAGCCGCGGGATGAATTGCCGGAGAAATCATGGCGTCGGATAAAGAGCGGGTTGTTGTGAAGCATCTGTGCCCCAGGGGGCTCATAGTAGGCGTAGTTCAGGCCTGTCAGGAAATCCCGCAGGAAAGGGACAAGCCTGCCCCGCTCGTTGGCCAAATCCTTAGGGACGGCGGCCGAGCGGAGGGCAACATCGATGTCCGTATCCATCTCGGCCTGGGTGTGCGTGTCGCCAAAATGCCCTGTCGTCCACTCGATTTTTTCACCCGTGGAAAAGATCGGCTTGGGCATTTCAAACTCGCGCAGCTCCTGGGCAAGCGGGACCAGCGTTTCCGCTTTGGTTTTTCCCTGCGCCACGAGTGGGAGCCCATCGCCGAGCGTGAGCAAGGTGTCGAGCGAAACCAGGCGCTGCGCTTCCAGGACCAACCGCAGGCGATTGGCGATTTCTTCCCGGATGTGGGCGCGTTGCGGATTGGTGGGCTGGGGCCCCGCCACCAGTTCAATGATCTCGTCTTGAGAAACGTGGGATTTCCCCGTCGCCGCGCGCATGAGCTCGGCGAGCGAGGTTCGCGTGGCATCGTATAGCGCGGAAGAAGATGAGATGCTGGCAAAGGGATGAAGAAGCCCTTGCCAGGAATGATTCTGGTCCGCGGTGGGAATCTGGCCCTGACGCGCGAGGATTTGCCAGAGGCCGCACTGGGCTTGCACCATTCCTGCCGCCTCGGCCCGCACGGTGGGATCACCGATGCGGTCGACGGCCTCCGCCGTGTTGATGAATAAGGTTATAGACTCATCGTTAAGGGAACTAAACTCGGCAAAAGCCAGGTAGTGATCCTTGTATTTTGCGAAGTTCGTTGCCAGGAGAAGAGCGGTCTGGGGACTCAACGGTCTTCCCTTGGCACGCGCGCGGTCGATCTCGCTGAGCGCCAGATAGGCTGGCAGCGGACCCTTCGGCGAGTAATCGCGGGAGAGTCCGCAGAGAAACTCCATCAACTCCTCGGGGGAATTCAAACGGTTGATTCTCTTGGACCATTCGTGGGTGAGTTTGGAATCGTTTGCGCCATGCATGAGCTCTTGCCATACGCCCATATTTCCCGGCACATGGGGTTGGCCGTCGGGGTCCAGGTACACCCTGGTTACCAGGAGCAGCAGTCCGGGATCCGGACGGAAAACCGACCTTGCGGGGCCGCGCGAGATGTCGCGCCCACGCAGCGCTTGATAAAAACGCAACAGGCGGTGAGGCTCCGTAAAATACGCCTGCTGAGGTCCGCTCACGCGTGACAGCGCGTCATAATATGGAGCCAACCACCCATTATCCTTGGTGTATAACGCGACGACAAAATCTCCCGGTGAACGCGGGCTGATGCCTGCCAAGGTCTGCCATGCTGATTCCGCCTGCTGCCCGCCGGGGACCAGTACGCGTCCTGACCGAATGCGAAGCTGTTCGCCATAGAAGTCCAGCACGGGGGCGAGGGGTATAAGGTCTTTAATGCCGGGAGAAACCCGCAAGGCCGATCGCGTTTCTTCATCGATCTGCGCCAGCGCCCAGTAAAGCCGAGCCAGCGCCGGATTGCCGATGAGCGCATCCAGCAAATCCTTGTGACCCTTGTTGGGATCGCTTGCCATCCAGAAGTCCGATCCATACAACACCGGTAGTGACGTGTTGCTATAGGCATAGACGAACGGCTTGCCCTCGCGCAGGGCCTTTTCCAAATCGGCGAGAGGGAATCCGGAATCGACGGTGGTAAAGGCCCGCTTGGAATCGGCGGTTTCAAGTGTGGCATTGGGCCCGCAAGGCTGCCGGAGCCCATAGCCAATTACCTCCAAAAGATGATGGGCTTCTCCACAGTTGGAAATCCGTATGTTGCCATCCGCGCCCGCCAGCGCCCGCAATTCCCGCGCCTGATCCACGTACCGCTTGAGCAGGATCAGGTACTCGGTGGGCGATGAAGACCGCTCTGACCCACCATACCCGTCCAGGACGACTTGGTGGGAAAGAAGCGGCAACACTTCTTCCGGCCGCACCTTTTGGCTCACCGCCGCCAGGCGCAGAAAGGGCTGGAGTGGACCCGGAATGGACAGCGTGGGAGATGGCGCCGCAGGGCTTTGTGGGGCCGATGTATCCGTATTGATCGGAGCGCCAGGGGAGGGCGGCGGCGCGCCCCACGCTTTGTAAGGTAATGGTGAAATGACGAGAAAAAGAGCGGCCAGCAGAATTGCCAGTGGGCGATAGGAAGATTGCATGACTTACCCCCCCGAGCCTTAAGGCCTGATTGTTTTCAATGAATCCAGCCAGATGGGGAGGGATTTGAGTTCCCTTGAAGCGTGGGCCGTCATTCTGCTCGCCCAGGCATCCAGCGCCGCTTTACCAATGACGCTTTCGCAACACCGCATGAGTTGTCAGCGATTCCGGCGCACCCCACGTCGTAGGTGGAGTATACACCAATGGATTTCTAATGGAAGGGGAGCAAGAGAGTTTGCCACACAGTTTGCCAGACAAATCTGGCGGAAGCCCGGCGGCGGCGGTATAATCACACCTTGTAATTTGTTCGGGCGGCATCAAGACCACGCATGTCCAAATTACGATCCGGTCACCGAGGAGCGACTTGCGGCTTCGCCGCGTGCTGCCCTGAAAATGCTCCTCTCCTCAGATGAGCAGGGGTAGGGGGTGGTGCTGATTACGACTTGAAGTCTTCGATTTCAGGGGCTAGCCACCCCGGCGCTGGGCGCGCCACCCCTCCTAATTCAGGAGGGGAGCATTTTCATCTCTGGTGGGGAGCCGAAGGCTGATGGGCGTCTGTGCGGAAAGGCTGCGTTTTTCCGTTGCGGGAGAAACATTGTATGTGCTAGGCCGGAAGGGCAGAGCCCTTCCGCACAGCAAAGCGGCGAAGCCGCATAAGAAATCTACTTACAACTGAATGCAACGATGAGGAGGATGACATGAGAAAAGTTTCAATGGCATTGCTAAGTGTGCTGATGGTGGCCTGTTTTGCGGCCGTGGCTCTGGCGCAGGGCAATCCCCGCGGTACATCGACTATAACCCTGAATGGGAAGACGATTACAGTCGAGTACGGACGCCCCTCGCTCCATGGACGCACCACGAGTGATCTGCTCGGTAAGTTGCCGTCCGAAGGCTTTTGGCGGCTGGGCGCTGACACTTCCACAACCTTCAATACCGGGACCAATCTGGACTTTGCTGCAGCCATGGTCCCTGCCGGGGAATATAGCGTTTGGCTGCAGAGGGCGGTTAATGGCAATTCCTGGAATTTGGTTTTCAACAAGCAGCACGGTCAGTGGGGCACGCAACACGACTCATCACAGGATTTTGTGTTCGTGCCTTTGAAGCAATCGAAGGCTGCCCAATCTGTTGAGACATTGACTTTAACGCTTCGCAAAGTGGGCGGCGGTGGGACAATCACGATTCAGTGGGGCACTTTGGAAGTGGCCGCCAGCTTCAAAGCGAAATAGCGAAAGCTTGGGTCTTCAAAGCAAGCGTAGCGCGTCTGTTCTGTTGGTCCGCGGCTTCTCGTTTTCAATCGCGGGACGAACCGCCGACCTTCAAAACACGTCTACGCTGTACCTGTTTTTGTGATTAAGTCTGGGGTCCGAGGAATGAGTTTGAAACTCGGACTCCCGACGGGCCGGCAAAGGGGAATGCATGCGAATTCGATTACTGGGACGTACGGGCTTAAAAGTTTCGGAACTCTGCCTGGGCACCATGACGTTTGGAGGCGTGCCCGGCGGGGGCGGCGCGCCGGGTTGCGATGAAGAGGTTTCACTCACGATTCTGAATGCCTACCTCGATCAGGGGGGCAATTTTATTGATACCGCCGACGGTTACGCCGATGGCCGTTCCGAGGAAATCCTGGGTAGAGGACTGAAGGGGCGTCGCGATGACGTGGTGCTGGCCACCAAGGTTTTCTTTCCCGCGGGCGCGGGGGCGAACCGCAAGGGGCTATCGCGCAAGCATATTTTCGAGGGGATTGAAACGAGCCTGCGCCGTTTGCAAACCGATTACATTGACCTCTACCAGGTGCATTGCTTTGATCCCCACACGCCACTTGAAGTAACCCTTTCGGCGCTCGATGCGCTGGTCAGGCAGGGGAAAGTTCGTTACCTCGGCTGCTCGAACTTTGGCGCGTGGCAATTGGCCAAAGCGCTCGGAGTGTCAGCGCTGCACGGTTATGCCCGGTTCGATTGCCTCCAGCCGCAGTACAGTCTGGTGTGCCGGCCCATCGAGCGTGAGATTCTGCCGCTCTGCCGAGCCGAAGGTGTTGGCATCATCTCCTGGAGCCCGTTGGGCGGTGGCTTTCTGAGCGGCAAGTATCGATCGGGTGAGGGCGCCCCGCAGGGTTCGCGCGTGGCGGACTCCGATCCTTCCATGCGTTTCTGGGTGGAGCGGCTATTCACGGAGAAGAATTTCAAAATCCTGCATGCCCTGGAAGAGGCGTCTGCTCATCTGGGAAAAACTCTGAGCCAGGTGGCCGTCGCGTGGCTGCTGGCCATGCCCGGCGTCACCTCCGCCATTATTGGAGCGCGTAATTTGCCTCAGCTTCAGGAGAATTTGGGAGCAGGCGATTGGGACTTTCCTCCCGAAGAATGGAAAAAACTCGATGAGGTCAGCGCCTTGCCGATGGAGTACCCGCAGGATTTTCAAGCCCTCGTGGAACCCATTGTTCACGGAGACCTGCATAAACATTGATGAGAAGCGCCGATGGCCTGCGTCTGGATGCAATTCATCCCTCGGTGAACATTTCTGTTTGACAGCACATAAGATTTTGGAACTTATCTTGCTGTAGAGATGCCTACACTTCTTGTAAGACTATCCTCGGAGGTTACATTCGATCCCATGGTTATCATTGCCCTGTTCGGTGGTCTCGTCGTTGGTGGAGCGCTTTTTGCCATTCTCAAAAACAGCGGGAGTAAATCAGCGGAAAGCAAGTACACAAAGTTGGATATTGGATAACCACGGGGTCCAGCCCAAACGGTTTGATCCTCGATAGACCAAGCCTTCGACACGATGCCCGGTATTTTCCTGCCGGTTACAATCGGAGGTCGCAGTGTCTCGATTGCGCTGCGGCGTTCTTCCCAATCATTGTTGATAAACCCGGCCTACTGAGCGCTGCATAATACAGNNCTCGCCCCTTTGGGGGAGAGGGGGGACCGCAAGGCGGTGGGGGCCCCACGTTCTGCTGGTGGTGGGGGTGAGGGGGTCGCATTGTGCACAATCTAAGTGAACAGTATTGGGCCTAATAGAACCGAATCTCATCAATGTCGAGCTGAAAGTCTCCCGGCGGGCCATCGGCGCGAAATTCCAAAACCAGATTGCTTCTTGCCGGGAAGGGATTGGGAGTTGTAAGCCATGCCGCGGGCAGGCGAATGCTCTGCCAATCGGAGTCAGGGATAAAGGTGAGGGTGGGGGCGGGCAGGGTGCGATCGGGGGGGATGATCCTGACTTGGAAGAGGCGGCTGACGCCGCACACTTCCAGTTGAATGCCGCGCAAGCTCTGCGCTCCCGTGGGGAGAGTGAAAGGGTAACGGACGGCGACGTACCCGCGGTCGAACCCGGTGGCGGATTCGATGCGCCCTTTGAATCGCAGGGCATGCCCGGTGCCCGCAGCGCCGGGTGAGATCACCTCGAGTTCGCCCACCGAGCGGCCGGCAGCGCTGGCATCAGTTGAAACCTGCCACGTTTTCATCAGGAGTTCGGATTCCTCCGGGCTTTCGAAATCATTCAGCAAAACACCCTCGACAGAAGAAGCATGTTGACCTGTCGCCAGGGGCTCGTGGCTCATGAGCGAGTAGGTCTCTTTCCACTTGGCGGTGAGATTTCCGTACTCGTTCATCCAAATTCCCATGGCCAAAAAGGGCACGATAAAGGCAACGGAGACCAACTTGGCACGGTTGGAGATTTTTTCTTCCTTTTCCCAACGGAAAAGTTTCCAGGCAAAGAGCAGGCCGAAGGTTCCGGAGATAAGAAGCACCAGCATCTCCGCCTTGTGCTCGAACAGCGACTGGCCTCTTATCATCATGGCTTGAAACGAGCTGACCAGATAGGTGGCGGGCAAGAAGGCGGCGAAGCGCTGGATCCAGTGGGGCAACATCGGTAACGGCACGGTCACCCCGGAGAGAAAGAGCAGGGTAAACCAGGCGACGTTGTTGTAAATCTGCGCCTCCTGCATGGTGTTGGCGACGCTGGCAATGGTGAGTCCAAACCCGCCGAAAGCGAAGGTGCCGACGGAGACCAAAATGAGCAAGGTGAATAAGTCGATTTTGAGCGGCATGTGGAAGAACACCACGGCGCAGGTGACCAGCATGGCGAGGGTGGGAAGCTGCAGAAGGTAGTTCGCCAGCAGGCTACTGAGGACCATTGATCCTGACCCGATGGGCGCCAATCGATAGCGGCGCAGGCTGCCGCGCTCGCGCTGCATCACTGATTGCAATCCCAACCCCCAGAAAGCGCTCCCCATGATGTTCAGGGTTACCACCGGCCCGAACATGTAACTCACCGCCTCCGGATTGCCCTGGGCAAAGATGCCGGAGTAAACAAAAAGGAAGATGAGGGGAAAAAGAAAGGTGAAGAAAAGCGCCGCCTTGGTGCGCATCACCAGCTTGATCGACATCAGAGCAATTCGGATTGAGGGCATCATATTAATGACGATTTCCGATTGACGATTGCAAATCGAAAATCGCGGAGCTCCACTACGCTTGCTTATTCAGGACGGAAAGGCCCATGCACGCGGGAAGCTTCTGCCATGAGCGAAGACCTTAAATACAAAAATGTAAAGCGAATGACACGAGATGAAATACTGGAAGCCTTTAATAGCCAGGCACCCGAGCGAATACAGGACGCCCTCTGGAGCGCGGCCTATTTTGACCAGGATTGGCGGTGGGTCCAGGATCAATGCCTTCGCTACCTGACGTTTCCGGACCTCTGGGTTCGAATAAATCGCCAAACCTCAGTGTTTTGGAGCCCGATAGACCTTATGCCAGCCAGCAGTAGTGACTGCGGCTCCGATGCCGGCGCCACCGGGCACAAACACTCCCGGGACCCACGCCGAGGAGTTCCACCAACTATTGTGAGGATTGTGGTTGGCCAACATGAGGGGGGTCGCTAAGGCTCCTCCAATCGCGGCGCCAATGAGGATGTTTCGCACAAGGTGAGTTTTGACCCCGTGATAAGAACTAATGCGGAGAATGTCCTTCCGCGCGAACGTCTGCTCGCCTGGCGCATGCCGAAGGGTAATCCCTTCGTCGTTCAGAGCTTGAAACTCGCCCTGATAGAGTTTGTTGTCGTTCAGCACGATGCGGATTTGCTGGCCAGGCTTCAGAGTTTTGAGATTGTTCCAATCCGAGTTGGCGCCCCGGAGGGGCGACCCCGCCGTTACTACGAACGTGGAAATTATCAACACAAAGAACAGAACCTGCTTCGATTGATTGATGGGTCGACCTCCTTAATCCGGAATTTCCATTTTCAAT
>PLWR01000272.1 GCA_003165615.1 Acidobacteriota bacterium
CATCGCATCCAAACGCCTTCCCTGCGGGGAGTGAATATCCAGCGCCTCTTCGGTTCTCAGCGTGCCCTTAAGACCGTGGAGGACTTTACCGAATTCGAACAGCGTGCCGCCTATTTCGACGGCGACATCGCCATGGCCGCCAAGAAAGGGGTTAACATTCTGGAAAGGGGTTCCCAGGTCCATGCCATGGCGGAATTCCTGGAGATTCTGGATTTCCCTCCGGCTCCCAAACTTAACATTTATGGCGAACTCGACCGCACCAAGGCCACCGCAAGCGAACTCAGCGGTGAGGCGCTCTTTAACGGAAAAGCGCGGTGCGCATTCTGCCATCCTGCCCCTTACTACACCGATAACAGCATGCACAACCTCAAGGCGGAGCGCTTTTACAAGCAGGAAATGGTGAATGGCATGATGATGGATGCCGACGGCCCCATTAAGACTTTCCCCTTGCGAGGCATCAAGGACTCCCCACCCTATCTGCACGACGGGCGGTGCTTTACCCTTGAGGATACGGTGGAATACTTCAACCTCGTTCAACAGCTTCACTTGACCGCCCAGGAAAAGGAGGACCTCGTCGCTTTCTTGCGCACTTTATAGGAATTATCTCCACGGAAAGACAAGAACGTAGAATTTGGCGCTGTGAAGAACATGCTGCCGAAGCTTGGCGCCGATCATGTGTGGATGATGCGGCTTTATTGTTCCACTCATTAGATCTCCGATTAAGGGATAGATTCTCTCTTGAAGTTCAAGAGAGAATCTATCCGTTTTTGCCCTTTACCCTTTGCCATTTGGTTTTCTTATGCCGGTCGACCACGCTGTGCTTCTCAAAGAAGGGGCGACGGCTTGCCGGCTCCCATAATGACCACTGCATCCGAACCCCAGTAGGTGCGGACTGTCAACGACCCATCCTTCCATTCCACCGTGGTGGCGCCGTCGAGGTCGGTTCGGAATATTTTGGCTCCGGCGTTGTGCAATGCTTCCAGTGCCGCGGAATTGGGCAAGCTTCCCACTCCGTTGTCCGCGCCCTCGGAACTGATAACCGCCACGCGCGGAGCGACGCGCTGGAGGAAACCTGCGCTTGAGGCTGACTTCGACCCGTGGTGCGCCACCGTGAGCACCTGGCTTTCCAGCGGTTCATGCAAGGCCAGCATTCCCTCTTCCGCAATCTTGCCCGCGCCTCCCGGCAGCAGGAAATTCATTCCCCTCGCGCTGATGCGCATGACCAATGAATCGTCGCTGGCATGTGACGCTACGTTGCCGGAGTCGGGTCCCGGCCACAGCACTCGAACTGACGCATCGCCAAACGTAAGGGCATCGCCCGCGATAAGGGTTCGAGTGGGAATCCCGTGTTCCGCTACTTTCTCCAAAAGGTCCGCGTACTCAGGAGTCTCAGGACTGGCAGCGTGCCAGAATTCGCCCACGCGGAAGTTCTCCAGAATGGCGTAAAGCCCGCCGAGGTGGTCCGGGGACGCGTGGGTGAGCGCCACCACATCGATCCGCTTGATTCCGAGCGACCACAGGTAGGGTGAAACAATATCCTCGCCGGAGTCCCAGCGCCGGCCCTGGAAGCCACCCTCCCGCGCTCCCCGCGCACGACTGCCGCCGGCATCCAGCAAGATCGTGGTGCCATCGGGAAGCACTACAAACACTGCTTCACCCGAGCCGCAATCGAGCGCCGTCATTTGCAACACACCGTGCGGCAAACGGGGCGCAAAGGGATGGGCTGCCACGAGCCCCACAAAAACCGCGCACGCTGCCAGCGCCGCACCCACCGCCCTCGGTGCAAATCGGAGTGCCACGCCCGCGAGCACAAACGCCCCGCAGAATCCATACGCCACCCACAGCGGCGGCGCCGGCATGCGGTAGGAGAGCCACGCCGCGAGTCCGGGTAAATGCGTCATGTCAAAGAGCAAGGCCATGACCAGACTCAGCACCTTGGCCGGCCACGCCGCCGCTGCCGGTGACGCGACGCTCAACAAGTTGATCGGCAAGGCAAGCCCCAGAAGCACCGTCATCACCGGAATTGCCAGGGCGTTCATTCCCACGCCCGCAAAGGTAACGCGGTGAAAGGTCACCACCATCGGCAGCAGCAGCCCCAATTGCAGGACGGCGGAAAACGCTAGGATGTTGGCGACCCACACCATGAGTCTCAGAGGCGCCACGATCACGTTGCGTGAGAGGGCAGGGAAGCGATCGAAGAGGCCGACGCGGCGGCGCAACGCATAGATCAGGGCGCGCAGGTCCAGGCGAGTTTGGGCGATGCGAGGTGAGAAGCGATCGTCGAGCAGTACATCGTCCAACCGTAGCAGAGCGCGGCGATAGGGTTCAGTGGTGCGCGCGAGAATCGGAACCGCGACGCCGACAATCAGCAGCGCTGCGGAGAAGGAAAGCTGGAATCCTGATTCGAACAACCACGCCGGACGGAGATAGAGAAGAATCAGAGCAACGCCGCCAATGGCATTCATAGGGGAGTGGTCACGGTCGAGAATGCGCGCCACCAGGTAAAGCGCGATCATCAGTGTGGCACGCAGGGTGGGCGCGCGCTGCTCCACCAGGAAAGCGTAGACCACCAGGAACGCCAGCACCATAAACGCGCGGGTCACCCGCCGGAATCCCAACCCCCGCAGCAGGAATTCCACCAGCAGCGTGAGCAAACCCACGTGCAGACCGGCAATCACCAGCAAGTGGTAAAGGCCCGTCTTGCGAAAGTCTTCGATGGTGGCGGAATCAAGCGCCGTGCGGTCTCCCCACAACACCGCCTTCAGCACCGCGCCATTGCGCCCCTGGGCCGACCACGGCGGATAGATGTCATCAATGCCGCGCAGCAGGCGCTGGCGCGCGTGCTCCACGAATTCCGCGAAAGGGAACCCCGCGGGGTGGCCCACCTTTTCCACAAGGCGCGGATTCTTTACGGTTCCCACCCAGTAGATGTCTTCAATGTCCTCCATCCACCGGCGAAAATCGAAGCTCCCGGGGTTTTGATAAATGTGCGGCTTCTGCAAGCGGACGAGGGTTTGAATCTCGTCACCGAATTGGATTTCCCCGGTACCGCTCGAATCGTCACGATCATCGAAGCCCTGCACTCGCAGGCGGACCTTCCCGGTGACGGGATATACGTGCGCGAGTGACTCGACTTGCTGCGCCCCCACGTCAAACTGCGACCCGTATCCCGTGTGATAGGGAGTCGAAATCACCCTTCCCTTCAGCCGCACGGGGCTGTTCAGGTCCACACCCAAAGATCCCAGATAACGAACGTGGTTCAATGGGAAGCGCTGCTCCCAACGGCGCGCGGCCGCCACGCCGGTGAGTGTCATGCTCGCGAGCGCCAACCACACCGCCGTGCGGCCCCAGCCCGCACGAAGCAAGATCAGTCCAACGAGAATGGTGGCGGCTGCACTGGCAAGGAACCAGGGGATCCCCACCGTAGCGTGGATGTAATGCGCCCACACAATCCCCAAAGCAAAGCTCGAGGCGAGCGCCGCCAGGGGAGATTTGAAACGGTACGGCAGGTCTCGCCCCGGTGCATCGCCCCGCGATAATGCGCCGCGCGCCGACGAGGTCGAATTTTGATCAGCCACACTGCGGTTCAAATTTGGACCACCTTAGCTTCGGCGCGAGAGCCGGGCGAGGGATTCAATGTGGAAGGTCTGGGGAAAGAAATCGAACAGCTCCAAACTATCGAGCTGGTAACTGCGTTGGAGCAAGAAGCCCAAGTCGCGGGCCAGAGTGGGTGGGCTGCACGAAATGTAACACAGGCGCTTGGGACGCAAGGCCAAAAGGAGCTTCAAAGTTTCCGTCCCCACGCCGGCGCGGGGAGGGTCCATCACCACCAGGTCAGGGTCCATCTGGGCGCTGCGCCGCAGAAAGTCAAACGCCGTCCCGGCGATTGCTCGAACCTTCTTGCCGGGCACGGAGCGCGCGTTGGCGGCGAGATTATTGGTTGCTTGCGGCTGCACCTCCACTGCCATCACTTGGTCAAATCGCTTTGACAGGGGAAGCGCGAACAGGCCCACTCCGGCGTAAAGGTCAATCGCCACCGCGCCGGATTCTTCCGCCGTCACCGCGGTCACGAGCTCAGGGAGCAGGAACCGCGCGCTTTGGAAGAAGGCCGTCGGACCGACGCGATAGGCAAACTCTCCTATGCGATAGCTGAGATGCTGGTCACCGAAAACCTTCACGCTTGCGTCCTGCGCGAAGGCGACGGTGGAAACGCCCCCAAGTCCCGCCAGGCACTTGTGGGCCAGCGTTTCCGCTTCCTCCTCGTTCCAGCTTCCGGAAAGCGTCACCATCACTTTTTCGTCACGATCATCAGCCAGAAGTTCCATCTCGCGACCCCTCGCCAGTTCGCTGATCCAGGGCTCGGTGCGCAACACCGCCAGCAGCGCGTTCAGGCGCGGGGAAAGAATCGGACAAGCATCGATGGGAACCAGGCGGTTTGACTCTGCCTCGAAAAATCCCAGCGCCGGCGCACCATCGGGTACCATCCCAATTTTCAATTGCCCCTGGTTGCGGTAGTTCCACTCCGGGCCGGAATGTGCCGTGATGGGTTGCTCCCATTTCACCTGACCCAACCGGCGCAGAGTTTCGCGCAGGATTTCAGTCTTCGCCGCCACCTGCGCGGGGTACGCCAGGTGCTGATATTGGCAGCCGCCGCAGCGGCTGAAATACGGACACCCCGCTTCGATGCGCTCGGGCGAGGGCGCAAGAATCCGCAGCGGGCGAGCATGGATCACACCTTTTTGCCGGCGGACTTCTTCCACTTCGGCTCGTTCGCCGGGCAAAACGCGCGGCGCGAGTACCGTGTGCCCGGCATGGAAGCCCAGCGCCTCGCCGCCATAAACCAACTTGACCGGTGAAAATTGAAATGGTGAAGACACGCGTATACCTTACAGGTAGAACAAACTCAACCGTGGAATCTTGTAATGTTCGAGCAGCCGGTTCTTAAGGAATCGCCGCTCCAACAAATCGACCTCTGGCGCCGCCATCTTGCGCCGAAACGGAATGAGGCCTCGATCCACTTCCGCGCGTAACTGCGCCAGGACTTCCACAGGTGTCCCGCGCAGGAGGGAAGCATTCAGCTTTTCTTCCAGCGCCGTCAGGTTTCTTTCCGTCTCTTCCAAGTCACCCATCGCCCCTGCCTGGGCGCGCGTCCCGAAAGTTTGAAGTGCGGCGGCGGCTTCCGCCAGTTCGTCCGCCAACACTTGCTTTCCTTCGCCTCGCGCCTGCTGGCCCGCGCTTTGCACCGCCCCCGCGCAGCGCGCGAGAAATCGCGAAATCTCCTCCGTTGAAAACGACGCTTGTGCCTCCGCCTTTGCCGCGCGGGAAGTTCCTCCTTGCGCCGCCATCGCCCGGCCTTCCTCGACGGCGCGGAAAACTTCCTGCGAACAATACGCCAGGGTGTTCACCTTGCGATAGCTGCGCTTTCCCGTTTTGAATTTCTCAAAGGAGCGCTCGATTCCCGCCAGCACCGCTTCCAGCGGGAACCCCTGCTCTTTCCATGATTCCACCAGCGCCCAATCAAGCGGGGAAAGCAGGACAGGTTCGGATCGGCACTTGCGGAACTGCTCCTCGATTTCGGTGAAGTAGTTGAAATAGTTTTCCACGGTAAACCTAGGTGCCAGGTATCAGGTGCCAGGTGTCAGGAGCAATTTCAAAGTTTAAGGATAAAGGGTAAAGGATAAAGGGTGAAGGCTGAGGGGTGAAGGCTAACCCTGATTTCTCACCAGCCGTGGAGCGCAAGCCTTGCAAGCCCCAACGGGGCGGGATAACTCAGCCCAGGCCAACGGCCTGGGTTTCGGTAACAAAGCTCTACGCCAAGCCCTGAAGGGGCGTCCCAACCTTTCGAAATTGTCTCGCGATTGCCGATTCGTCCCCAGGAGTGGAGCTGAAAAGTGTATCGCCCTTTCAGGGCTCGGCCGTGTAACAATCTGTAAACCCAGGCCGTTGGCCTGGGCTGAGTTATTGCGCCCCTTTGGGGCTGAAAACTTCAATCGCCGAGAGAAAACCGCCGAGGCTGGTGAGAAATCCGGGCTAAAGGGCAAAGGGTGGCCAATTCAGCCTTTATCCTTCACCCTTTACCCTTCACCCCTTGTTCATCACCCTTTACCCTTTTGAGCTTCAACCTTCATCCTGGCAGCTGATACCCGGCACCCGACACCTTTCTTGCTCCGCGCCTCCGCGGCGAAGGCCAGCTAGCCTCCGGTCGCTATTTTTAGGCTTGACAAGAGTAGCAAGGTAGTATACACTTGAGGGGTTGTTGCAAGGCAGGCCCCGCCATGGTTAAAGCTCTCGCCCCCTCAGCCACTGCTCCCGCAGTCAAGGCTCGAACCTCACGACAAAGCCACCAGGATTCAAGGCGCCGAGTTGCAGGCGTTGAGCCCGGGAGATCAAGCGGGTGCCAACTCTCTTCGGCACGCTTTCCGCAGCTTTCGGACATTTATTCACCCTTCCAGAGGGTTCAACGTGGACAAATGGTCCGAGCAAAGAGGAAGAATACAAAGAAAAAAGAATTTTCAACGACCAAAGCCGGAATGTTGTTGAAAACATTAGAAACACGGACAAAATGTATACCTATTTGACGGCTTTTTGACACGAAACGTCGTTCATTTTGCACTTTTTGTAACGAAACGTCGGACATATTTGTCCCCAATGACGCGAACCGACGGCTAAAAGCTGCATTTTTGATGCAAATGACAGCAAAGAGGGCTCGGTGCCTATTGTACGATTCAGGTGGCTCCGAATTCCGTATTCCGAGCCTCGCAATCCTCACTCCTGATTTCGCCCTCCAGATTGGGAAGATCCCTCCACTCCGCCATACAGTTGTAACTTATCCCTTCGAGGGGTAGACTATGAGCTCCTTTATTCGAGGCTTTATGATCGCCCGGGTGCGCGGGTTTCCCAACCTGCGAATTCCCATCGGGGCGGCGTATTCCCTCCCAATTTTTTCGAGGCTACTTCCATGGAAGAGGCATTAAACCCGGGCCACAGCGTCGCAACGGTGGGGCCGGATGAACCGTCCAGGCAGGCGGAGGCGGCCGCGCCCAAAAACGTGCTTCTGCTGCCCTACGAGGAAAGCGCCGGAAAGGTCCGCGAGCTCGCGCTGCACCAACTGAATCGCCTGATGTCGTTTGAAGCCAGAGTCCTGAAGGGCGACGACGCCGACGCCATTCATGATATGCGTGTGGCCAGCCGCCGCCTGCAGCAAGTCCTGGACCTGCTCTATCCCAAGCCGCGCCCGCAGGAGTATCGCCGCATGCGCCGCCAGATTCAACGCTGCCGCCAGGTGCTGGGTGACGTGCGCAACTGCGACGTCCTGCTGGAGATTGTCGGCCGCTCGCTGGGAAGAAAGCGCTCCGCCCGTCGTGAGGCTTGGACCTCGGTGCAACACTTCCTGCTGATGCGCAGGTCGGAAACCTTTTCGCGCACCATCCGCAAGATCGGCAAGATCAACCTCTCCGTCTTTTACGTCAACCTCAAGGAATTCCTCCATCGCGATAAGGCGCATAGCCATGTTGCCGAGCATCACGCCCACAGCGCGGGAGCTCCGCGTCCCGGGTTTGCCAAAGACCTCACCAGCGCGCTTGAATCCACATGGAAGCGGTTTGAAGACCAGATTGAGCTTTCGCACCGGGATCCGCGCCCCGAAGCCATCCACGGCGCGCGCATTGCCACCAAGCGATTGCGCTATCTGCTGGAGGTTTTTCATGAGTTCGCCGTGCCCGGCAGCGCTGACGCCCTGGTCTGCCTGCGGCAATTGCAAAAGGACCTGGGGGAATGGCACGACCTGGAAGTGCTGGAGCAGATGATGATTGAGTTGCTGGCGCGGAGGGAATTTCTGCGCGATCATTTGCCGCTGGCGATGCAGGTTGAGAAGCTGGTTTTGCGCAACCGGGAGAGCAAAGCTGAACTGGTGGAGACGTACTTCCAGTTGTCCCGCGAATCGGCGGAGATTCACCGATTGAAAGAGTGGGTCACCTATCTGCTGGCGTCGCCTTCCACAGCAATGGTCAAAGCCTGATCCTCAGCCGCGGATTCAGCCTGGTCGGTGGTTGAGGGTTTGGCGGGGGCGGGCATTTCCAGCACCTTGTGAGTGGCTGCATCAACAGGTTCGGCGGGCGGTGCCACGACGGAAAACAGCGGTTCGCGCGGCTCGCCCCTCAGCACGCGGGCCACACCGGCACGAAGATGTTCAAACACCGTGCGCGGGTCGGGCGTGGCGTCAATGACTTCGAAGTTGTACTCGTTTGCCAGGTTGTCAAACTCGGTCAGAAGCTCGGTTTGATACTTGCGGAAGCTGTCGTACATATCCTCGCTGGGGTGAATGTCCATGCCCGACTCCCAATAATCGAAGCCGCGGGAGAAGACCACGCGAGGGATGAGGTCGTCCACGCCGATGCGCAGGTAAAACGTGGCGTCGGGCTTCAGGGCAAAGCCGTAAGCATTGCGAATCCAGCGGGGATCAGCGCCGCGCACAATGGCCCGGGCGATGAGCGAATAGATGTAACGGTCGGTGAGAACCACAAAGCCCGCACGCAGCGCGGGAACGATCTCATGTTCCAAGCGGTCGGCGAAATCAGTGGCATAGAACAGGCTGAGCGTGATGCGCCCCAGCGTGTGGCCTTCCTTGGCCTGCTGAATGCCCTTGCCCGCAAGCTCCGAGCGCTTGATGGCGGTGTCAAGAACGGCGCGGCCCTGCTGCTCAAGCCACGGGCGCAGCAGGCGGATCTGCGTCGAGCGGCCAACCCCGTCAGTGCCTTCAATCACGATCAGCTTGCCGGACATTTCCGCCAGGTTCATGCCGGGCAGAGGAGCGGCATAGGTCTCTCTCATGGCGCAACCCTCAATCTTTTCGCCTGGGCCAGCTTGGCCTTCACGGTCTGCCGCATGTAGGCCTGCTGCTCTTCAATGGGAAGCGTGGCATCCACGGTGGTCAGGTCGAACTCCGGAACCATCTTCTCGTACTCATCCAGGATTCGCCCCTGGAAGATGCCAAAGCTCTCTTCTGCGTCCTCGCTCAAGCCCAGATCCATTCCGGCCTCGTAATACTTCACGCCGTTGCGGCCATCCAGAATGCGGTTGATGGCCACGTTCAGGGGAACGCGGAAGTAGAATGCGGCGGTGGGCTTCACGGCAAAGCTGTAAAGCTCGCGCACCCACTGGCGATCCATGCCGCGCACCACGTCGCGCGCAAACGCCGTGTAGATATAGCGGTCGCACAGCACCACGGCGCCAGCTTTGAGCAAGGGGAGGATGTTGTGCTCCATGCGGTCAGCAAAGTCGGTGGCATGAATCAGGGAGAAAGTGGAGGGCGTCAGCGCCTGCCGCTTCTTGCCGCGCTTGGTGGTTTCACGGACGAGCGGGGAGGAGTTCCACTCACTGAAGACCACTCCGTAACCTTCCGCTTGCAACCACTGGTGCAGAAGAGCGAGCTGAGTGGATTTTCCCGAGCCGTCGATTCCCTCAACCACGAAGAGCTTGCCGGGAAAGCGATGCTCACCGTACCGTTTCATGATGGCACTCCGCTTAACAAACCTCTGCTTGAATTGAAACGCAATTGTAACACAGGCCTCAGGGGCGGGAATAGCGAGCGGGGGGGGAATGCGGCTCCATTTGGCTATCGACAGAACCGGGGTTACAATTCCACCATGCTGAACATCCGAAAAGCTATAGCCGACGACATCCCCCTCATTTTGGACTTCATTCGCGAACTTGCCGATTACGAACGCCTGGCGCATGAGGCCGTCGCCACTCCGGAAGATTTGCTGCGGGACGGATTCTCCGGCGAACCGCGATTCCACGTGGAAATTGCCGAGTGGGAGGGTGAACCCGCGGGCTTCGCGCTCTGGTTCTACAACTACTCCAC
>PLWR01000199.1 GCA_003165615.1 Acidobacteriota bacterium
ATCAGGGACTTTGACGGAGCCCTGCTGGCCCCTGACACCCAGCAAAAGTTGTGGTACGATTCACGCCTTGGCTGGGATTAGGCGAATCAGGTTATGATTGACACTGTTATGGCAAATTCCTCCGTGGGTTATTTGGTTCCTGCTGGTACCGTGATCGAAGCGTCCGGGCAGGGCGCACCGCTCGAACTGGGCGCGCTGGCGGGTAAAGCAGTCCTGCTGGTTTTGAAGATCGGCGAAGTTTTGGAGCAGGAGTCGCTGCACGTTTCTATTTGGGGCTCGCTGGACGGTGCCAACTGGGGAACGCAGGCGCTCTTCTGGTTCCCGCAGAAATTCCATCCCGGCTCGACCCCCGCCGCCCTCGATTTGGGTCAGCGTCCGGATATTAAATTCCTCCAAGCCCGCTGGGAAGCGAACCGGTNNGACGAGGCGTCCCGCGCCCCCACTTCACATTTGACATTGAAGTCCAGGAATCTGCAGGTTAAAGTTCCTACTCAAGAGGTTGCCCACGGTGGATTCGCGAGCTTCCAATCTCTCTAAAGTTGAGGTTGAACGCCGGCAGTACCGCCGCGTCAAGGTGGTGACACAAATTCATTGCGAGGCTCTGGAACGCAATGAGATTTTGGTGACTCGGGATGTGAGCCGCGGCGGCATGTTCATTAATGTGAAGTTTCCCCTTCCCATTGATTCTGACGTGTCGCTCATCTTTCGTCTCTACCCGACGGAGCCGGCCGTAAGCTGTCGCGCCAGGGTGATGTTCTCGCGCGTCGGTCTGGGCATGGGAATCCAGTTCCTGGACCTCAGTCGAGAGGCGCGCCAGGCGCTCCAGAAATTTGTGGAGGAAGTTGCCTAGGTCCTGCCATCTTTCGGCGAGTTTCCGCCTTCTAATTAAATCGTGAGGTCAGCGATGAAACTATTTTTCTTAGCGCTATTCGTTGCCGTCTGTCCGCTTACAATTTTCGCGCAATCATCCACCAGGAAGCCGCCGATTCCCGCGCACCCCAATGGGCCCGCCTCGCAGGAAGTCCAGACGGAAACGATTGGACCGCAAGGGCAAACGCGCGCCACCCCGGCAGCCCCAGCAACTCCCAGCGGGTATTTGNNATCTGGCTGGCGCAGTATCGTTTGACTGACCTGCTTACCCAGGTGCATCCGGAAAAATGGAAGATGCCTGCGGCAGTGAAACAGTCCTTCGGCCAGAGCTTGGATTCATTGCACAAATCGATGGCGGCGGAGGAAGACTGGCGCAGTCAGTTTGATGCCCGCCCCGATAGTCTGTATCTGGGATTTCAGACCTTCATGGCGATAGGCGCGGTGTTGCCCCGTGTGGATGGCGTCGCGCGCAGTGTCTCGCAGTATGAAAATGCCAGCTTCGGGGGACAATTCAGCCAGGCGGCCAACCAGCTTTTCGATCTACAACAGTTGATTGAGCCCCACCTGGCATACCTGATGAAGAATCAGGACAATCTTCTGCTGGCCGCGCAGACCAACCTGGCCGCCTGCCAGAATGAATTGAATTTTGCCGAGCACAATAAGGAAGGGCATGCCACTCCCATGAAGAATATCGCGCCGGACTTCAAAGGCCGGAAACGAACTGCCCACGCCACCACCGTTGCGGGCGGGGCAAAGCCAGCCGAGCCCAAGAGCAAATCACCGGCCAAGCCTGCCGCGAGTCCGCAAAAGCAACCCGAGAAAAAATAGCTAAGATAGCGGAGGCGTCCCGCCCGCTGTGAAGGCTTAAGAAATAAACAATCTCACGCAAAGACGCCAAGGCGCAAAGACGTGCAAACCACAACTTGGTTAAGGTCTTTGCGACCTCTGCGACTTTGCGTCTTTGCGTGAAATGCTTTTGCGCGCGTGATAAGGAACTGCCCTCGACCTGTCACCTGACACCTGGCACCTTTGAACTTCTACTGCCCCATCGTCCGCGCTTTCTCCAGAATTGCCGGGCGGGCTTCGTCCATTGATTCGCGCAGGTCCGCGTAGCGCAGGGTACGCTGCTCGAAGCTGCGTTTGGAGATTGCGCCCAGAAATCGCGCTTCGAACTCGCGAAAGTAGGAGCCGTAAAGGTGGTAACTATCGGCCATGTGGCAGTACCGGCCCAACTCCACTTTCCGGCCAGACAGTTCCGAGACCCGTGCGGCGATGCGTCTCTGCATTTCCACCAAGGCGAAGATATTCATGAAGGCAGCCTTGTAAGCGTCGTTGGAGCGGAAGCGCACGTTCATGCTCAGCACCGGCGCGCCGTTTTCTTCCGTGATGCGGCACCAAACGCTTTGCAGGCAGGCCGGGTCGTAGCAATCGTTGTCCTCCCACACCTTCCAGGTAATTGCCTGCGCGCGCCGCGTGTAGGGCGTCTCCGCCAGCTTGCGGCAGAGGGTTTCGATCTGGTCGAACGGAGCGAGCGTGGGGACGGCGTAGCGGAACAGCCGCTGGTGATAGGTGTATTCCCAGCGCGTGTCGCCGGGATCGCGCTGGTCGCGCACCAGGTGGTCCTTGATGCCTTCCAACACTTCCATTACGTATTCCTGAAGATCCTCAGGACCGCCGGGAAAATCGCGGTGAATCATCGGCTCCTTGAGGGGCTCGGCGATGGTGATGATCATCGTCGCGTCTTTTGAGGGCGGGTCGTCGGGCTTGTCGTATTGCGTCTTGAGATCACAGCCTTGCTTGTGGAGCAGGAGCAGGGATTCTTCCCAGGCGCGGGCGATGCAATCTGCTTCAACGTGGAGAACGGGAATGCCGCTCATGAAGGTCTCGCTTTCAGGCACGCAGGGAAGGACCTACGATCAGAAAATCACTGAGCGTGGCTACCCGCTCGCCTAGGCAATTTGTTTGCCGGCATCTGGCCCTACGGATTGGTCGTAAACAGAGTCCACCGCGATCTTTACCACATACATCGGCGTGGGCAGTGAGGGTGCTGATCGCTTTATCTGCTCCGCCATCTGATCGAAAAGTGGACCCGACGAGACCAGTTCTGCCGTCCCCTTGACCTGGTAACCCTCGTGAGTTGCCGCATCGATTACGGTTACAGCCACACGAGGATTCTGCTCCAGGTTCTGGCGGGTCTTCAGAGAAAAGAGATCGGCGAAAATAACGTGCTGATCGTCCATTACTCGGACTGATCCCTTGGGAGTCACGTTGGGCACTCCCTCTTTTGTGGCGGTGGCTACCCAACCCATCTTGCCTGGGAAAAACTCCTGCACATGCTTAGGAATGCTTACCATTCGTGACCTCCCGTGGAGTAACTGGAATTTCCATTATCGACCTCCGGCCCAACCGATAACCTGCGCCTGACTTCCGCCCAGTGCAATTGTCAGTTGGGTTCGCCTCCCTGCGCTACTTTGCCTCCACCTCAGCCAACCCCTTATCGAGCGCGGCAATCGCCACATCCACATCAGTCTTGGAGATGTTGAGGGGCGGAGACATGCGCACCACGTTTCCGTACAGACCGCCCTTGCCCACCAGCAGGCCGTGGACGCGCAAGCGCTCCAGCAATTGATTGGTCAAATCGGTGCCGGGTTCTTTGGTCTTTCGGTCTTTGACGAGTTCGATGCCCTGCATCAGGCCCATGCCACGCACGTCGCCGACAATCGGGTGCTTTTCCTTGAGCCCTTCCAGGCCGGCGCGGAAGTGGTTGCCGACGGTTTCCGCGTTATCCATCAGCCGATCTTCTTCGATCAAATCAATTGTGGCCTTGGCAGCGACACAGGCTACGGGGTTTCCTCCGAAAGTGGAGATGGTCAGACCCTTGTAGGCGTCGGCGATTTCCGGGCGCGTTAGAGTGAGTCCAATGGGCACGCCGTTGGCCATGCTCTTGGCGCTGGTGATGATGTCGGGTTCCACCTCCCAATGCTCGATGCCCCACCATTTCTTGCCCGTGCGTCCCCAGGCGGCCTGCACTTCGTCAGCGATGAACAATCCGCCGTAGTTGCGCACAATGTTGGCGACGATCTTGAAATAACCCGGCGGCGGCACGATGAACCCACCCAATCCCTGGATGGTCTCCGCCAGCATACCGGCAATCTGGCCGCTGGTGAAAGTTTTGATGACCTCATCAACGTCTTTGGCGCAGTGGAGCTCGCAACCCGGGTAGGTCAGCCCATGCGGGCAGCGATAGCAGTAGGGCCCGGGCGCGTGTACGATGCCGGAGGGAATCACTCCCCCCTTGCGCCAGGTATACAGTCCGGTGAGCGCCTTGGTCAGGTGCGAGTGCCCGCTGTAACCGTGCCTTAGCGCCACGATATCGTAATTGCCCGTGAACATGCGGGCGGTGATGATGGCGACTTCGTTGGCTTCCGTGCCGCTGTTGGTAAAGTAGCTCTTCTTGAGTTTGCCGGGCGCGATCGATGCCACCTTTTCCGCCAGGTTTACGATGGCTTCCGTGACGAAGAGGGTGGAGGTGTGCTGGACCTTGTCAATCTGCGCTTTGATTTTGTCCGTCACTCTGGGATTCGAGTGCCCCACGCTGACGGTCACGATGCCGCCCAGAAAATCAAGGAACTGCTTTCCTTCGATGTCCCAAACGTACTGGCCCTTGGCGTGGTCAATCACCATCGGGTCTTTGAAGTAAGTGGTGACACAGTTGAAAATGTATTCCTGCTTTTTGCGAATGATTTCGTCTTTGGTCATGGATCCCTTTCAAGCTGGCAGCTTACAGCCGACAGCTAACTGTTAGAAGACTCCCGCTAGCGCGGACCTACTACACAAGGTGGCGAGTATGTTCCCGCTTGCCCAGGCAAAAGCCGCAAACCTTGCGGGCAGGTCGACGATACGCCAATTACTTTGGCGACGCTGCCTGCTGGATTGCCTGGATCAACTCCTCGTTTCCTCCCGTCTGGCGAATTTCGTTCAGGTCGTCAGCGGTGGGTGCAAACTTGATGCCACGCTCCCGGATGAGATCCTCGATCCTCGCATTGGGGACATCTCCCTGGAGCAAGGAGACAATCTCGTGCTTGCTCAATGCCCGAGGATTGGGGGGCGCTACCTTAGCTGTGTAATGAAGGGTGAAGGCCAGCCTGGTCTCCACGTGCGCCGAGTTGGAGGCGGTAATCTCGATGGGGGTGTTTCCAGGCTTGATCTGCAAGGGCTCTGACCAGAACTCCGCCGCTTGGGCGCTTTGCGGCCGCATGTTGGCAGCCGAGCCATTAATGGTAACTACGAGAATGCCGGTGCGGTCCGTGGCCACGCCGCGGATAACCAGTGGGGATTCATTTGACTCCACGGTTTGATTCGGGCTTACGCCGGAGGGTGACGCCAGCACGATGGCAGGTGAAGAAGGTAACTCGGAGGCTTTGGGCTCCGGTGGTGGGGCGACAACGGGCGCCCCCGCGACAGCATCGAGCTGAAATGTGAAGCGCTCGGAATCTATCAGGTAGTAATCATAGCTTTTGGCCCCGTTTAGGCTGGACCAATGAATTGGGCCGTTTGTAAGCTCGACGCTTCTGGGGGTGTATCCTTCCTTCGTCAATCGCACGCGGATCGGTTCCACGCCATGGGAACTCAAGGCGGTGTGCTTCTTGCCAAAGTAATTAGCAGGCACCTCGATGGAGCACGGCGTGGTGCAAGTTACGCTCCCGTTCACCTCGACCTGTGCTCCTGCTGGGATGGTTTCGATCAAGACCGACTTGTCACTTGCAACCGCGCACAGGCTGTTGAAGGAAAGTGCAATCGATACAGCACATAGTGCCCATAACCTTGGTGATAACATTCAGTCACCCCTTCGCGGGCAGCGAGCCGGGATTTCCCTTGTGGATCGGCAACATACACCTGACCACTCCTGAGTGCAATAGCGGGTAGCGCCCAGGGACGGAGGCAGGTCCTCGTCGATCAGGAAGCGGGCCATTAATGGGGTGCCCGGACCGTTTCACCCTCGAGGAGTTTCGCGGCATAGCTGGGCGCAGCACGGACGTCTTGCGCGGCAATGGCGTACTCCTTCGCCACCTCCTCGACGGAATCGCCAGCGGCGACGGCGCCAACTATGATGCTCACAGGCACACGCGTTCCTTCAATCACCGGCTCGCCGGAATGCACCTGGGAATCAACGGCAACTCGCGGAGCAATCACCAACATAGCTTAACCTCGCAGGGATTATAACATACGGGTTCCAGCAAGCATGGCAGCGGGTATCGTCTCCTGAGAAGCAAGGTGGCAAGGTAGCGCGTCAGACCTGTTCTCCAAGGTCCGCGGTTCTTCGCCTTCGCACGTGCAAAATCCGCGGACCTTGGAAGAACAGGTCTGATTAGATAACGGCAT
>PLWR01000344.1 GCA_003165615.1 Acidobacteriota bacterium
TACATTATTTATGTAAATGCTCTAGGATCTAGGATTTAGGCAGTGGTACAGTTTGAAATTAGGTAGTAGGGCAGATTGGGCAATCTCCATTATGGGGGTTTCCCAAGCGGAATCTGGCCGAACGACTCGCATCAGCGGAGCCCGCGCCCAGCATTGAGGGACACATGAGAACCTCGCCCGCCGCCTCTGCTGCAAGCATTCGTTAGGCGCATCGCCCTTTGCATCGTGTGCGTGTACGTGCAAGCAACAACGAACCCAAGGCATCCCCCGTCCGCCGAAATTTACCAGCCTTCCGATTTCCGACCGCACCACTCCTCTACATGGTTTCTTTGACGATGATTTTGCCCCCCCAACCTCCGGGATCAACCCCAACCGACGTGGCAGAGCCGCTGGGCGCTTGAGCCCAGATGCTTACAGTGTGGCTGCCAGCAGGCAGGTTCTGGAAAACAGCAAGGATAGAAAGAAACTCTGAGGTGTTGCTCTGTTGGATCGAGCCTTCATTCTCAAATGTAGGCGTGTTGTCATCAACTCTGACCTGAAACCGGACGCCCCTCGCGCCGACGCCGATTGTACCGACAATAAACCGGGAGTTGACATACACCTCGATTGTTGTGCTACTGCTGTTCTTGGTAAACGTGTGCGTTCCAGTGTCGAGTTTTGTCCATGTTGAGCTCACATTGACCCAAGCCTTATTGAGATTTCCGAATTGAGAATACGTGGATTGAGGAAAAACCAAGCCACTAAAGAGAAGCATCGTTATCACAACGGCGAAAAGGTGGTAGATATGTTTCATTTTGCCCTCCTGGGTTGGTGATTTTGGCCCGCCCAATGTCGTCGCTGACAAGCCTCCCAGAGATCCTCGGGCTGGGTGACTTAATTAAATAATCATTTTCCCTTCGATTCAAGTCGAGAATCTCGCCCAGCCAGGACTCGGCCGGTACAGGAGGTGATTTCCTGAATCCTGCTCTTCCTACCCCGTGCTCTTCATTCCGAAGGCAATACCACCAACGGTGATTTGAAGGAGATGAAATAGCGCCGCATCATCGGCTTTTTGAGCTCCTGGCTTCTGCCTCCTGGCTCCTGACTCCCGCAGTTGCTTTCCGCGCTCGCGGCGCCAGCGCTCCAGGAAGCGGGTTTGCAGAAAGTTGAGGGGATCAACGTAAGGATTACGCAGGCGGATCGATTCCGCCAGCACGTGCTGGCCGGCGAGTAGCATGGAGGAGTTGGAGATGTCCAGAACCCCGCGCACGCTGCGGTGATATTCCTCCTCAATGAGCTTGAAAATTCTCTGGGCGAGTCCGCGCGGTCGCACCAGAGCGGCATAGAGGCTGGCGATATAAAGGTCTGTCTTGGCCAGGGAATGTTCGGCGTTGTTGATCAGGTTGAAGAAGAATGGCCAACCCTCGTGCATGCTCCGCAGAATGTCCAAGCCGTGGGGAGCGTGGTCGCGCTGGAAATTTTCCAGAGCGTGGCCGAGGCCGAACCACGCGGGAAGCAGGTGCCGGGATTGCGTCCAGGCGAAAACCCAAGGGATGGCCCGCAGGTCGCGCAGGTCGCTCGCCCCCCATCGGCGCGAGGGGCGAGAGCCGAGGCGGATTTGCTCTATCAAATCAATGGGAGTCGCCTGGCGGAAGTACTCCACAAATTCCGGCGTCTCATAAACGAGCTTGCGGTAGAAATCACGGCTGCTTACGGCGAGTTCCGTGGCAAAGCCTTCCCATTCCGGAACCTTGGCCGCTTCCACCCGGCGGGCGTGGAGCAGGCGCGTGTCGAGCACCGAGGTGACCAACTGTTCGAGATTCCTCTCGGCGATGGCGGGGTTCGAATATTTCAAGGAAACGACTTCACCCTGCTCGGTGATGCGCAGCCTGCCCCCCGGCGCTGCGGACGGCTGGGCTTGAATACTCCGGTGCGATTGCCCGCCGCCACGATCGATGGTGCCTCCCTTACCGTGGAAGAGGGAGAAGCGCACGTGGTATTTTTCCGCCACTTGCGCCAGGNNTCCGAGTACCCCAGCATCACTTCCTGAAAGTCGTTGCGCGCCCGTAGAATGCGGCGGTAGATAGGATCGGCGAACAGCTCCTCCATGATGTGCGGGCCGGCTTCCAAATCGTCGAGCGTTTCGAAAAGAGGAATAACATCGAGGCGGGAATGCAAACGGCGGCCGCGCGGTTCCACCAATCCCGTTTGCCGCGCCAGCAACAGCACGTCCCACACATCGGCCGCACTGGACGTCATGCTCAGAACGTAACGATACGCCGCCCCTTCCCCGTTGCGAACCTGGATGGTGCGGAGGGCGCGGAATTCCTCCAGTACATGGAGCGTAGCCGCTGAAAAAGATGGACGCGGCACGGATTGAAAAAGCATTCGCTGGATCGATTGGATGCGCGCGTCGTCAGGCTCAGTGGGCAGGTGCGCCTGGCGCAAAACCTCATCCGCGGCGGCGCGAGTGGCACGCGAGTGGGTGCGGAAGTCCAGGCTGGCTCCGTGAAAACCAAAAACCTGTGAGGCCACACGCAGGCGGCCGGGCCCCAGGCGCGCAATCCGCGGACTGGGATAAGCAGTCAGCAGGTCCGTCAACTTGCGCAATTCGTGCGTAAATTCCTGCGCTGTTGCGTATGCGCCCGGGGCGCGCTCCGTCGTGCGCTCCAGCCGCCACATCATGATGCGCAGCTTGCGGCGGTAGAGTTCGCTGGGCTGGTCAACAGCTTCAAAAGCCCGGGTGGCGGGATAACGCCGCATGTCCCGGTCGATTTCGCGGCGCAGAGTCGCTGCCAGACGTGGGTTATTACAGGGGAACGAGGCCCAGCCCAACATACGGTTGCAGGCTCCGTGGTAATAGCGAAGAATGCTCCGGCGCACCTGCTCCGCGGCTTCCAGGCTTGTCTCCGGTGTCACGAAGGGATTGCCATCTCGGTCCGTCCCTACCCATGATCCCAGGCTCAAAAAGGGGACAGGCTCCGGCAGGCTCGGATAGCGGCGAACCATCTCCGCGCAAAACTTTTCCCAAAAGCTCCCCGCCAGGTCGTAGATGGTGCGTTCCAGGAAAAAGCGGGCGTTCTCACTTTCCATCTCCGGCGTCACCACGCCCTCACGCACCTCATCGGTAAGCCATAGGGCTTCAATCCATGAATCGACGTCCCGCTCTGCGGCGGGGGTCAGGTCACCGCAGGCGGCATCCAGGGTTCTGCCCAGGCGCAGGATGTGATTCAGAACGCTGCGGCGCTTGGCCTCCGTGGGGTGGGCGGTCAGCACCGGCTCAATGTGCATGGACTCCAGCAGCTTTTTGACGGCCGCGGCGGGCACCCCCTGCCGGCGCAATTCGCTGAACGTATGGCGCAAAGACATGGGCGCGCCTGTTCCTTGCTGGTCATGCGCGCGCAGGTGGCGGATGCGCTCGCGTTCCTCGCAAAGATTGACGAGGTGAAAGAAGAGGCTGAAAGCATGCGCGACAGCCGCGGCCTTCTCCACGGAAAGGCGGTTGACCGCGCGCTCCTTGGCCTTCAGAAGCTTGGCATTAGGGGTTTGGCGGATTTGCTTGGCAACTTTGCGCAGGACTTCAATGGCCGCAAACACTTCCGGCCCCGACTGCTCGCGAACAATCGCGCCCAGCCGCGTCGTCAGGAACCGCACTTCCTGTCGCAAACGTTCATTCATAAGTGGAAACCAGGAGTCAGGAGACGGGAGTCAGGAATCAGAATGTCTTGCCGGCCTGCGTGTTGCCTTCATTCTGACTCCTGACTCCTGTCTTCTGTCTCCACCTCGCTACCCTATCTGCCCGCAGCCATCGGCCTCAGCGCGCGCTTCAATTCCCGGCGCAGCGAGGCCAGGTCAGGTTCGACTTGCAGTCGCTGGCTGTTTTCCTGGTCTTCCGAGCGGTGGCGCATGATGTACTCGGTATCTTTGAGTTGGTTGCCGGTAAGGACGCAGACGATGTCGGCGTGCCTTTCGATCTTGCCCGCCCGCACCAGCTTGCGCACGCCGGCGATGGTGGCGGCGGAAGCAGGCTCGCAGCCCACGCCATCTTCGGCCAGAACGCGTTTGGCCTCAAAGATCTCCTCATCCGTCACCGACTCGCAGAACCCGCCCGCCCAATCAAGCGCCCGCTTCGCTTTTTTCCAGTTGGCAGGATGGCCAATGCGAATGGCCGTAGCTTCCGTGTTCGGGTTCTCAACCGCCAGCAAGTCGGGCGCTCCGGCGCGCAAAGTTTGGTAGAAAGGGTTGGCGCCTGCCGCCTGAACAATAACGATGTGGGGCACTTTTTCAATGAGGCCCAAATCCTTGAGCTCGCGCAGGCCTTTGCCGATAGCGGAAGAATTCCCCAGGTTGCCGCCTGGAACCACAATGTAATCCGGAGGCCGCCAGGCGCGCTGTTCCAGCAACTCAGCGACGATGGTCTTCTGCCCTTCAATGCGGAAGGGATTGATGGAATTCACCAGATAGAGTCCCAGCTCGGGGGCGATCTCTTGCAGCAGGCGGAAAGCTTCATCGAAATTGTCGCCCACTTCCACCACCAGCGCGCCAAAGTCAAGCGCCTGGGCCAGCTTGGCGGCGGAGATTTGTTTGTAGGGAACAAACAGCAGCGCCTTCATGCCGGCGCGCGCCGCGTAAGCCGCCATGGAAGCGGAGGTGTTACCAGTTGAAGCACAAGCCACCAAGCGGACTCCGCGCGACTCCGCGCGAGTTATGCAGGCCGACATGCCGAGATCTTTAAAGGAGCCCGTGGGATTGTTGCCTTGATGTTTAATGGTCAGGTGGACCGGGCCGGCCCACCAGCCCGTCCGCCGGGTTCCGACCAACGGCGTAGAGCCTTCGGAAAGTGAAATGATGCGTGCGGTGGAACCCACAAAAGGAATCAACTCGCGGAAGCGCCATAATCCGCTGCGGTCGATCGGTTCGCCGCTCAGCCGGCGCTGGTGCCAGGTGCGCCGAAGCTGCTCCGGGTCGAAGGGATCAAAATTATATTTAACATCGAGCAGGCCACCGCAGAATTCGCAGGCGTGCAGGTCCTTCCGGGGGTCCTGCCGGCGCCCACAGGCTTCCTCGATACATTGGAGATAGGCGGAAGACATAAAATCCTAAAGGGTAAAGTGTAAAGGCAAAAGGGTAAAGGAATACAGCACGCGCCTTACACTTTATCCTCTACCCTTTATCCTTTAAACTTTGCCCTTCTGCGGCACCGCGAGTCTAACTCGTTCCCAGCGTGAACTCTTCGTGAACAGCCTTCACGGCCTCCTTGACGTCGGAGGCTTTCACGGCAAAAGAAATGCTCAATTCGGAGGACCCTTGGGCGATGGCAATAATGTTGATCCCGTGCCGTCCCAATGACCCGAAGGTACGGCCGGCGATGCCCGGCGTGCCCTCCATGTTTTCACCAATCGCCACCACGATCGCCACGTGGGGCATGACTTCAATCGATACCCTGTCATCGTGGAGCATTTCCAGCTCAAAAGTTTTTTCCAGTTGGGCCCTCACACGGCGCAAATCGGCATCATGCACGGCAAAACACAGCACGTTATCGGCGGAGGACTGCGTGACCATCAGTGTGGGAATTTCATCCAGGCTGAGCGAACCGAAGGCTTTGGCCGCCAGTTGGGGAAAGCTCAGTGATTCCTTGCCGCTAATGGTGATAAGGTCGGCCTTGCTGACGGAAGTGATGGCCTTGACGCCCTTTTGGCTATTGGTGGCGGTAGGAACGATGCACGTGCCGCGACATGTGGGATTAAAACTGTTTTTGATCCAAACCGGGATTTTCTTTTTCATGACGGGTTGGATGGTTTTGGGGTGCAGGACCTTGGCGCCGAAAAACGAAAGCTCAATGGCCTCACGATAAGAAATTTCCGGCAAAATGTGCGCTTCCGGAACTAGGCGAGGGTCGGTGGTCATGACGCCATCGACGTCCGTCCAAATCCAGACCTCGTCAGCATCCAGAGCGGCTCCCACAATCGTGCCACTGTAATCGGATCCGCCCCGGCCGAGCGTGGTGCAAGCACCCGCACGCGTTGCGCCACGGAAGCCGGTGATGATCGGAATCACGCCGCGTTTCCGCAACCCCGCCAGGCGTTGCCGGGTTTTGACATTGGTTTCTTCGAAGATGGGCGTGGCGTTGCCGAAACAATCGTCGGTCACAATCAGTTCGGTGGCGTCCACGGCTTCCGCGGGAATCCCACGCGACCGCAGGATGGCCGCCACCAGGTTCGCGGACATCACTTCTCCCAAACTGGAAAGTGTGTCCATGGCTCGCGGCGTAACCTCGCGCACCAGCGAGAACCCTGAGCAGAGATTTTCAAAATCGGCCACGGCGTCGGCGAGTCGGGGCAGAACCGCGGCTTGCTCAGCAGCTTTCAGAAGCTGGTCGGCAACCTCGCGGTGACGGTGGGCCAGTTCGCGGCGGACGTTCTTCCAGTTCTCGCGGTCGCCCTGGCTGGCTTCGTTGGCAGCGCGGATCAGCATGTCCGTAACGCCACCCATGGCGGATACCACCACTACAAGCTCCGCCCGTTGGGCGTGGTCGGCGAGGATCTCCGCCACGTTTTTCATCCTCTCCGCGTTACCCACGGAGGTCCCGCCGAACTTCATGGCGATGAGCGGCTTCTTGCTCTTACTGGCAATTGGATTTTCTTTCACCATTATGACAACCCCTGCGGACAGAGCATTGCCCTGCTGAGCTTTACGAATCCGTCAACTGACGGACCGCTAGCGAATTGTACCCGAATTCGTTGCGGAGGAAGCGCTGGCAATGACGGTCTTGGTTGTTTCACGCACGACGTCAATAAAGACCTTGGTGGGAAGCGACAGGTAGCGGTCCTGGCGATAGACCAAGCCCAGCTCCCGGAAAATTTTCTGGCCTTCCAGCGGGATCAATTTCAGTACGCCCGCGGCGACTTCCGGCTGCACGTAGGTTCGGCTGATCAGGGAAATCCCCAGGCCGGCGCCCACAAATTTCTTGATGGTCTCAACGCTCGCCAGCTCCATGGAAATTTGCAGGTGATCACGTTGCGCGCGCAGCAGGCGGTCAATGACCACGCGCGTATGGCCGGTCTTGGGCAGGATCAGAGGGTGCTGAGCAAGCTCTTCCACCGTCACGGTCTTGTTCTTGGCCAAAGCATGACCCTTCGGCACCACCACCTGGACTTCATCACGAAAGACCGGGATCACTTCCATGTTGGTGGCGGTCGTCGGCAGAGTAACAATTCCCAGGTCAACCGCGCCCTCTTGAACCTTCTGAAGAATCTTGTGGCTGAAGTTCCGGTAGATGCTGATTTGGACGAGCGGATAGAGCTGCTTGAAGCGGAAAAAGGTCTTGGGCAAAACGTAGAGACAAGTGGCTTCGTTGGCGCCGATGAAGAGCTTGCCCCGCGGGGTCTGGTTCAATTCCGCAATCGCCTGAAGAGCTTCTTTGTGCATCAGCAGCATCTTCTCTGCATAACGAAAGAGAATCTCGCCGGCGGGCGTCATTAAGACTTTCTTCCCGCTGCGGTCGAAGAGTTTTTCCCCACATTCCTGTTCGAGCAGGCGAACCTGCGCGCTGATTGCGGGTTGCGTGCGAAACAGCTTCTCCGCCGCCCGGGAGAAGCTCTGCAACTTCGCCACCTCTAAGAAACTGCCGATCTGGTCGTAGTCCATTGTGTTTGCTTGTCTGCGAACCTCTACTCTAGCAAATTGCGGCGAGTCCGCGCGAAGAAAAGTGGCGGGACGCAGAAATGAGCCGGGGCCACGGAAGGAATGAGAAGCGAGGGCAAGGCTGTTCACATCGGCTTTGCCAATGAACCCTCCCTATCCAACTCTGGCCCCCCCTCGAGCCCCTCAAGGGTCAGGCCGCCCCCCACTACATCTCGGTGTCCTGATGCCTTGCCAGAACCGAAATCCAAAGTAATTGTATCCCCAGCACCAAGGCCAAAAAGAACAAGGCGATGGCCACCGGCGACCAAACCCCATAAGCGGTTTGAAGCACGAGGTACCAGATGATGCGCCAGCCAAGATACATTTTCCGGCCGAAGGAATAGAGCAGCGCTGCAAAAGGTGCAGCGGCAGCGATCAGCAGGGCGGCATTCACGATTCTCCGCACCAGGCCGCGTGGCGGCAGCAAGAGTCCCGCGGCATAGGCAAAGGCGCCCAGGAATAGCCACATCGCGTAGGGGTTGTTGCAGAACCCCACCACTGCCACGATGGCCACCCATAAGAACAGAATACGTTTCTTCATTGCAAACGTTACCGGAGGAGCGTCCACGCGCGCCCGGAGCTTTTGCAGTACCATCGATCCCACAACCACGAGAGCCAGCAGCACCACCAGAAGGGTGTATGGCAGGTCATAAAGGAAAGGGTCTCTGGGTGTAGCGGGATAAAGCTCATAGCGAGGAAGTACATTTACATCTCTCAGCCCATAAAGCAGCAGGGTCGCCAGGCCGGGCGGGATGATCCAGCTTACCGGTTCAAAGAACCTCCATCCGCGCAATTCGAAATCGCCGGCGGCGAAGTTGTGCGAAGCAAAAAACGCGGCAAGGATGATCGGCAGAAGTAGCAGAAGTTGGATTCCATAGATGAGTCCACCGGGCAGGTAGCTGCTGGAGCCAACTTGGAAGGCTTCGGCGCCGAGGTTGTGAACCTGCTCCCACGCCCCGGACATACGAACCGAAGCGGAAGGATTAGAACTCGTGGTTCCGGTGGCCAAATGGGGAAGCCCGTCGAGACTGAGGACGGCTTGCTCCACGGTGGAGCCGACCATTTGAAACGCCGCCGGGTCGAAATCCCGAAAGACGTCTTCCGGCGTGTGGCGGCGAAGGCGCGAGGCCTCAATTTGGGTGGAGAGCGCTCCCACGTCGACGGCGGGGATGCCCGCACGGAGCAGCGGCCCCTGGTCCTGCTCGGAAATTTCCACCGCGCGCTGCATCCACTCCTTCCATCCCGTAGCCTGCTCAACGCTGGCGCCTTGCGCCCGGCCAGAGACCACCAGCAACTGTCGAAGCCAAAGAGGGGTGTACCCCGCAAACTGCCCCACGCAATTCATTTCCAGTGAGCGCGGCGGCCCCGCCATGAGGTATTCAATTGAAATGACGGCAACCGTGTGGCGGCGCTTGAGGAAATCGGTCAGTTGCCGCGCCCCGATCATTCCCCATTCCTCCGCGTCCGTGGCCACCAGAATTATTCCATGCGAATGAGGCGTAAGGCGCAAAACACGAGCCAGCTCCAACAGCACCCCGACTCCAGAGGCGTTATCTTCAGCGGCCTGATGCGAAGTGAATTGGCTGTCATAGTGGGCGATGATCGCCACGCTTGGTGGGGAATCGCCCTCACCCAGGGCAATCACATTTTCGCCCTGCACCTGTTTTCCCCGCAGCCATAGAGGAAAGGAATCGAGGATTACCGCGTAACCTGAATTTATCAGTTGCGCGCGGAGGTAGTTCGCCGCCCGATGCGCGGCGGGCGTGCCCGTAATGCGGTCAGGGAATTCTTCCGCCACTACCCGCGCGAATTCAAAAGCCGCAGCACCCTCAAAGCGCACCTTGGCCGGTGGCACGGAGAGCGGGGGAAGGGACTTCGGCCCCCACCTGGCGCTGACCCAGATCAGCAGCCCGGCGGCGGCAGCACAAAACGCGGTAGTGCGGCGTTGAGGGTTACACAACATTATTTTCAGGGCCCCGGCGGCGCCGGCCGCTGAAGCTGGCCATAGCCTGCTAGGGTTGAAAGCAGTTTCTCCAAGTCAAATCCGACTTCCCGGAAAACGTCGCGGAGATCGCGCTCGCGATCTTCCGGACTCATGGCGAGAAATTTCTCCGCCGGTATGTAAAACGGATTATCCCGAACCAGCGTACCTACCACCATCAGGTGGCGGTGAACGGCGATGGCGGAAAAAAGGTGAGGTATTTCCATTTGTTCAGCGTTGTATTCGCACAAGGCCACGCTGGGATAGTGCTTGACCAGATAATTCAAACGCGCGTGCAGCTCAAAGAATTGGGGCACGGGGAGGCCCGGGGGCTTTGCCCAAACGCCCGCCTCCAACCAGCGCACGGCCGGGGCGCGAGCGCTTTCCGCCTCGTCAAAGAATCTCTTCGCCCGATCAAGCAGATCTCCCGCGTCCGGTGACTCCGGAGGGAATTGCAGTGTTTGGTTGTGCAGATGGCGCTCCACATCGACGCCCAGTTCGCGCAGGCGCGTGATCATCCCGGGGTGCAGGGCGGCGGGCGCCAGGCAACAACACCGGTGGCCCCGGAACAAGCCCTCGCTGACGAACTCCGGCCACCAGTCTGCCGAACCACCGCCGCGATGCACGATGGCCACGTGTTCGTAGCAGTGCACGGGAACTCGGGCGTCGAGGTAGGTAAAGATGCCCCGCGACTTTGGGAGTTGGTCCGGCAACCGAGGTCCTCCCCTCGGGAATTTATGTGGATTGCGCGCGGGTCGCAGCCATCCGCCTGGATAGCCTGGAACGCGTCGTCATCACCCGCGCGGAACATGCAAAGCTCTCGCCGCATGTTCCATTTGGCCGCGATTATGCTGGTGACGGAGGAGGGTGTCAAGTCAGTTGTTGATTATGAGGGAAAATGTTTTTTGCCCATACTTGCCCACTGGGATGGATCACCCTTTCAGGGCTGGTTCCTAAACCCCGGGCGCCCCTACCTCTGCGGCCGGAATTGAACCCCCTATGAGCTCCCCACCACTGAAAGCCTGCGAAGAGTCCGCAAAAACTGTTATTCTTAAGTGGAGGGGGCGGATGCGCGAAGGAAAGAGGTTGAAGATTCTGCCCTGATGAGATCATTGCCGATGTCTCACTCGAATCAAGCCTGAAAGCGCGGCTGCGGGGTATCGGAGCAATAAGGCCCCTTTATATCTTGATGAAAAAAAGGCACTGACAGGACACTGAGTTCAGCCCCGGCCGTACCCATGTTCGGGGAGACCACCAACACCCTGTTCACCTCTTCACTTACCTATGATTCAACTCTCATCGGCCGGAAAGCGGTTCGGCCCCAAGTTGTTGTTTGAAAACCTCGACTGGCTCATCACGCCGCGCGATCGCGTGGGCCTGGTGGGTGCGAACGGCACGGGCAAGACCACTTTGCTCAAGACCTTGGCCCGCCTCGAGCCCCTCGACCACGGCGAGATTTCTTTCGCCAAAGGGGTCACGGCTGGCTACCTGCCTCAGGACGGACTGTCCCTTTCCGGGCGCACGGTGATGGCGGAGTGCATGTCGGTGTTCGG
>PLWR01000369.1 GCA_003165615.1 Acidobacteriota bacterium
CTGCCGTCCGGTAAAATCTCTCAAAAATCCGGTTCCGGTCAGAGGGTGCGATCACCCCTCCTTGATTCCGCACGCTCACCCTGATTTCATCCGCCGCCGCGTTGACCTTGACGGTAATCGGCGTTCTGGGGATGGAGTACTTCATGGCATTATCCACCAATTGCGTGAAGGCAATAACCATGAGCTTGCCATCCGCCAGTGCCGGCGCTTCTTCCCCCTCGGCTGACACCTGAAATCGCGCACGCTGGACGGGATCCTCCACGCTTCCAATAGCCGCTTTCATCAAATCTGAAAGCAAGGTGGGAGCAAGTTGTGGTTCCACCCGGGCGTTCTCGAGGTCGCCCGCGCCGAGCAGTCGAGTCACAAGGTCGTTAAGCTTGGTTGATTGCTGATCGATGGAAGCAACCAGCTCAGCCTGCGTCTCGGAAAGGTCGCCCAGGGCCGGCAGCGTCGAACTCGCCACCTGAATGACGCAGAGGGGGGTTTTGATCTGGTGCGCCAACGCTTCTACAACGGCGGAGCGGAGCAGCTCGGCCTGCCGGGCCGCCTCGGCGTGGGTCTCCTTCTCGAAAGATCGGGCCCTTTCGAAAGTTACTGCGCACAATGAAGCAATCGCCTGTGCCGATAGGCCGGGCAGGAGGGTTTCGCACAACGCCAGGCCGCCCACGGGCCGTGCCCCCACGCGCAAGGCACAAAACCAGGTTTGAGTTTCAGGGTCGAAGGTGTTCGCGTTCTGAAGATACGCGTCGCGGGCCCCCTGTTCAGCCTGGGGTGGGCAATTCCCGCTGGAAAAAACACTTCCCGTGGTAGCGTCAAATACCCCCACGCCGCGAAGTTCAAAGGTTTCGCGAATCAGGGAAGTGATTTGATTTCCCAATTCCCCGGCGCGATCCAGGAAGAGGATCCCGCGCGCGGCGGTGAATAGTCTTTCGCTGCTCTGCCGCGCTTCCGCCGCCTCCACGGCCTTAAGTTGCGCCTGGCGTTGCAGCAGGGTGATTACCAGGGCGGTAAATTCAAAGGTGCCCAGCGCCACCCAATCCATGGGATCATCCACATCAAGGTGGAAAATAGGCGGAACAAAGAAAAAGTCCAAACACACAGCCGCCACAATTGAGGTCAGCGTGCCGCTCCAGAATCCCCCATTGGCGGCGGCGAGGACCACCATAATCAAATAGAGAAATCCGCCTGTAGGTGTATTCAGCCCCAAGCGCAATGCCAGCCAGGTAATACCCGCGATACCCAGCACCGACCACCCAAACGGCATGATCTGGGCTCGGAAGGATTTGATCCTCCACCCCCGGCTCATAACCTCGGGGCGATGCAAATTCTCAGTCTCCGCATTGGAGGAAAATCCCGAATTGTGCAAGTCTGCCATTCCGTCAGTCCAAATCAACTCCCACATAGTATAGAACTTCAATATATCGCTGTCGTTCCTCGTTGACCACCCTGCGCTGCCGCTCACAGGCTTCGAGTGTCCGGGTCAGCTCAAAGGACGGTGTTGTTACCTGAATCAGCGCCCCGCGTTAGACCTCGATTTCAATTGAGAATGTGGCAACCTCTCCCTCCAATGTCGGAATATTGATCTGTATAACTCTTAACCTTGGCTGAAATCGGCCACCGCATGGCTGAAATTGGCCAGGACAATTAGCATCGCATTCCGGGCTCCCAGGCGAATGCCCTGCCTAACGCTCATTTCCTCAAGAAGTTAAAGAACTTTAACAATTCTTCGGGTTTGGTAGGCGTCCTGCTGCCTCAGGTGCAGCCGAAAGCCCGGACCTCGAATCTGCAAGAGCGAGCGAGGTGTTTCATTCGCGACCGAATTCTTTTGATCACGCTTGGATTGCTCACGCTGGTGCTGCTTGGACCGCAGCCGATGAAGGCTCAAGATGAGCCCGCGCCCAGAGTGGCGCGCATCAGTTTGGTCCACGGTGCCGTTTCCATCATGCGCGGCGATTCCAAGGACTGGGTGCCGGCCACGGCGAACGTTTCCATGGTGCGCGGCGACGCCATTGCCACCGGCCCGGATTCCCGCACGGAACTTCAATTCGATTACGCCAACGTCCTGCGTCTGGGCCCGGGCACCGAGGTGAAGGCGGCGGAACTCGCCCGCACGCGCATTCAGATCCAGGTAGCTTCGGGATTGGTGGACTTCGAGGTTTTCAAGGGCACCGAGGCGGATGTTGAAATCGACACGCCCAACATGGCGATTCACGCCCTCGGCGAGGGTGTCTATCGTATCCAGGTGAATTCGGCGGAGAGTACTCAGCTTACGGTCGGCAGGGGCCGCGCGGAAGCTACCACTCCCCAAGGCGGCATGAACGTCGGCAAGGGTCAGGTTATTTATGTGAAGGGCGCGGATAATCCTGAGTATCAGATGGCGCAATGGCATGACCAGGACGACTGGGATCGATGGAATGACGATCGCGGCCACACCGTCGCCGACGCCCAAGCCTGGCAATACACTAATCAATATTACATGGGATCGGAAGATCTCGACCGTTACGGCGACTGGATTCAGGTGCCGGGCTATGGCTGGTGCTGGACGCCTTACGTTGATGCCGGCTGGGCGCCTTATCGTGAAGGCCGTTGGGTGTCAGATCCCTACTATCAATGGACGTGGGTGAGTTATGAGCCCTGGGGCTGGGCGCCGTACCACTACGGCCGCTGGTTCTCTTATAACGGCAACTGGTGCTGGTGGCCGGCAGTGGGATTCGATGGCCCGCGCCCGGCCTGGGGGCCGGGCTATGTGGCCTTCCTCGGTTTTGGCGGCCCCCCGGGAGGCGTCGGATCGGCGGTTGCATTCGACTCGGTCGGCTGGTGCCCGTTGGGCCCGCGTGACCGCTTTAACCCCTGGTGGGGACGCGGCCGAGGCTTCAACAGCATAGAAATCAATGACCTTGACGCCGTTCCCGCGCCGAGGTTAAACGACCCTGCCGGACGCAACTATGGGACGAACCTGCAGGGGATCACGACGAATGCGCACTTGCGCAGCGCCATCACGATGGTTTCCGCGCAGAATTTTGCCAACGGGCGCATCGCGCACAACCTCCAGCCCGTGACCATCGACATGCTGCAGCAGGGTAGCCTGATGCAGGGCACGCTGCCCGTCACTCCCACCAAGGCCAGTCTGCTGCCGCTGAACCAGCCCGTGAACCGCGAGGCCATGCCGGCCCCATTGGCAAGCAACCAGCATTTCATTACCCGAAGCGCGGGGCCGGGTTCACCCCGTTCCTTGCCTGCAGGGCAGATAAACCCCTTGGCAGATGGTCAGCGAGCGGACGGTAACGTGCTGGCGCGCGCCGGTTCGATGGGACCCGCGACGCGCCCGGGATTGATCGCCTCACGTCAGAACACCCCCCTTGGCGCCCAAGCTGCGCCGCCCTTACCACCACAACCTGGGACGCCGGCCGGCTGGCAGCAGTTTGGTGGCGGCAACCGGATCACCCGCTCACCGGAGTCTATAAGCAGGCCAGGTGCAGGCGGGCCACCCAAGGCTGCGCCCGCTCCGCCAAACCAGCAACCACGCACATTGACTCCGGCGCCGCAGGGCAACCAGGGCGGTTGGCAGCGCTTCGGCTCGCCGCCTGCCCGCGCCAACCGCGGTGCAGGGGACGCTGCCACCCAAGGCCAAGGTGGATGGAAACACTTTGAGCCCCCGCCCACAGGTGGGGGGAGTTCCCTCGCGCCACGTGGGGGAGAATACAGGCTTTGAAGATCAGGATGACAGGCTGTGCGGAGCACGGGGGGAGTGGTTCTTTCAACTGTTAGCGATCGTAGGTACATAGAAGAGATTTAGGAGTTTGTAACACATCCCTATCAACTTTCGGGGGTAAACACCGCCATGCGAAGGAATTTAATTGAGATTACTCTTATCGTTCTCGTTTTAAGTTGTCTTGCTTATCCCATCCAGGCTGCCACGCGAGTTCGCGTTGAGGCGGGCACCAAGTTGCCCGTGCGCATTGACCGTGGCATCAGCACCAAAGACTTCAATCAGTGGCACTCGTTCGGTCCCGTGCACGCCGTTTCCGGCACGCTGATGCAGGACATTGTGGCGCCGGACGGTCAAGTGGCGCTGCTGGCAGGCACCAAGATCAGCGTTGCGGTGCTCGAGTGCAAACGCGCCGGACACCTGGTGGGCCGATCGAAGCTGCGGGTGGGTCTTTATTCGGTGGCCACGCCGAACGGTGCAGTGATTCCGGTTGACGGGTATCCCACGACTTTGAATTACCGCAAGGTCGACCGCGAGGGCACCGAGCACGGACATCGCGGACTGGTGAAGGATGGCGCTGTGGACATAGCGTCAGTGGCTACGGGCGCGGGGGTTGGCTTCGTGGTGGCGGGGCCGATTGGCGCCGCCGTGGGTGGCGGAGGCGGTTTGTTGGTTGCCGCGGCGTGGACAGTGATTCGGCGCGGCCCGGATATCACCGTCCCCGCGGGCACCGTGGTGGAATTTGTGGTCGGCCGGCCGGTGTCCTTCGTCCCCACCGGGGAGGTGGTTGAGGAGAGCGGCAATCTGCAAGCGTCCCGATGGGGCCGCGGCGAAGTGATCCCACCTTCGGACGACCTGCTGGCGATGGCGGACCAGCTCAATACCGATCCCAATGGAGTGCTCGAACAATTGAAGGAGATCAGATTCAAAGAGCGCTCCAGCGTGGACCGGACGTTCGCGAAATATCTGGAAGCGATGGCGCGCTATCAAAAAGGCGACCACGGCAAGGACACGCTCAAGCTGATGCGCGAGGCTTATCAAGAGGGCCAAGGCTCGCCGCTTACCGCCGCCGCGCGCGCCGAAATGGCCCGCAACCTGGTGGTGATGATTCGCAGCACCGAGACGGATTGGGAGCGCGATCCGCTGCTCAACAATCCGCAGGTCCAGGCGGCGCTGGTGGAGGAGATGCGATGAAACGCGCCTTGATCCTTTTCCTATTCTGCGGGGCGATGGCAAGTCAGGCGCTCGCGCAAATGGCCGCGCGCATGGGGGCGCCTGCCGCGCCTCCCCCTCCGGCAACGGCAGAGTCCGCCCCGGCGGAAATCACCCGCCCCGTCCCAACGGTAGCGCCCGGCACGTTGGGCAATATGCCCACCGTTGTCCCGACCGCCCAGGAGGCGCGCGAACTGCCGTTGGATGCAGAGGCCTTCGACGTGCGCGTGCATCGCCGCGTCACGGA
>PLWR01000581.1 GCA_003165615.1 Acidobacteriota bacterium
GCGGCGCGCTGCTGGATATTCAGTTGGTCGAGCAGGTTCTGCATGCAGGTCTGTGAGAGGCGAAACTTCCCTCGCGGGCGAAGATTCGTGTGGAGCCCGAAACTTCATTGTACACGATGGATGAACTTGCCCACAAACCTTCGCGTCGTGACCTGGCACCCGAACATTGCAATTACGAGATAGAGGCCAACCCGAAGGATACTCTCTGTGTTCTCCGTGGCCAGAACGGATCCAACACAGAGGTCACAGAGAGACTCCGTGAACTCTGTGTTAAATCTTTCGAAGCACAGAGGACACAGAGAAATTGCATGGAGAATCCTGCCACACCGCCGTATTCACACGTGGTACGTTATAATCCTGACTGGATATCAATAATGCGACGGGAGTTGGAAAACCACGATTGGGAAACATTCCTCGGCCGGCGCCAAATCGAGGGCGACGGTACGAAGATTGATGCCGCGATTGCGGGAAAGGCTATTCTTCTGACGGGCGCGGGCGGCTCCATTGGGTCTGCCCTGGCAATGAGGATTGCCGCGTCCCACCCCCGGCTTTTGCTCCTTCTAGAAAACTCTGAACAGAACCTCTATCAAATCCATACTGATTTGGACAGCCTTGCGAACGGAGCGCCACATATTCCCATCCTCGGCGACATTGCCGATCGCCCGTTGATCGACGACATCTTTGCGCAGCATCGGCCGGAAATTGTTTATCATGCCGCAGCATTCAAACATGTACCACTGATGGAAGCCAATCCGCTGGCGGCCATCCGGAACAATACCCTTGGCACCTATGCTCTGGCCAAGGCCGTCGCCCACCACGCAGGTCAGAAGCTCATCATGATTTCCACGGACAAGGCGGTAGATCCGCAGAGCGTGATGGGGGTCTCGAAACGGGTGGCGGAACTTGTTCTCATGACCCTGAGCAATGAAAACACGCGGATGAACAGCATCCGCCTCGGAAACGTATTGGGTTCCCAAGGCAGTGTGGGATTGCTCTTCCTCCAACAGATCGGCCGGGGCGCACCGGTAACAGTAACTCATCCCGAGGTTCGCAGATTCTTCCTGACCCTCGGTGAAACTGTGCGACTAATATTGACGGGCGCCTCCCTTGATTCACCCGGAGGAATCTGGGTTCCGGAACTGGGTCCTTCTCTTAAAGTGCTGGACCTGGCAAAACACTTGATCCGAAGCGTCGGCATCACACCGGGGGACGACATTCCCATTACCTTCATCGGATTGCGGCCAGGGGACAAGATGGTGGAGCAGTTGGTCTCGACGCGGGAGTCGAAGGATAATGCAGCAACTAACGGGCTCCACCGGATTACAAGCCAACATTTTTCGCGCGAAGATTTGGCGGCAGCCATTGCTGAACTCACGGAGATTTCAAGCCGACGCGACGTCGCAGCTCTGATTCGGGGGCTGTGCAACATTGTTCCGGAATACCGGCCAAGCACCGCATTACTTCCGTCGGCAACCCATTCGGAGATCAGGGCAAATCACGCATGACCAGAAAAATCGCTGTCCTTACAACTTCCCGCGCTGACTATTCCCACCTCTACTGGCCTTGGCGCGACCTCGCCGCGCACCCGGAAGTCGATCTGCGCATCATCGTGATCGGATCGCACTTGTCGCCGGAATTTGGGAACACTGTGCAGGAGATTGAAAAGGATGGATTCCGAATTGATGCGCGCATCGAGTGCCTTTTGAGTTCCGATACGGACGTGGGGATGGCGAAGACTATCGGCGTGGCCACACTGAGCCTTGCCGATGCCCTGGGGCAAATGCGTCCCGACTTGCTCTTGCTGATCGCGGACCGCTATGAGCTGCTGGCCCCGGCTTCCGTGGCGCTGGCCTTGCGAATTCCGATTGCGCATATCGAGGGCGGAGAGATCAGCGCGGGCGCCATCGACGATGCCGTCAGGAATGCCGTCACGAAAATGAGCCACATCCACTTTACGGGAACCGAGTCAGCCCGCCGGCGGGTCATAGCCATGGGCGAAGAGGAGTGGCGTGTCCACCGAACCGGCGTTCCATCCCTCGACCATCTCCGCCGGCAAACATTGTTCACTCACGAACAGTTGGAATCCCATCTGAAGTTGGATCTCGCCCGGCCCACAACCTTGGTGGTCTACCACCCCGTCACGCTTCTTCGTGACACCACCCAGGAAGCGGATGCGCTGTTTGCTGCGCTGGAGTTGCTGCCGGAGCAGATCCTATTTTGCTACCCCAATGCGGACGCCGGCAGCCGGGCTTTGATCGAGCGAACCCGCGATTTCCTCTCCGATGGCTGTCGGGGGCATCTGTTCGTCAATCTGGATTCTCTCACCTACTGGAGTCTCCTCCAGCAAGTGGATTTGTTGCTCGGCAATTCGAGCAGCGGAATCATGGAAACCCCTTCCTTCGCGTTGCCCACGGTCAATATCGGGCTCAGGCAGGAGGGCCGGGAACGAGCCCGCAACATTTTGGATTGTCCTCCGAACACGCAAGCCATTCTGGAAAAGATTCGTGTGGCAAGGACCGCGGAATTCCGCGAGTCATTGCAAGGGATGACGAACCACTACGGCGACGGGCACGCCTCCGAGAAGATCGTACAGGTCCTGACCACGGTTCCTCTGTCACCGGAACTTCTGATCAAATACCCATCCTCGGCTCGGAAGGGCGGGGCTGAAGCCCCGCCCTTCCAAAGACGTGAGGCAGCGTTATAGGTGATTCTCGATAGATGCGAATACCTCTCTCATCCCCGGACATTACCGAAAGCGAAATCCAGGCGGTCACCAGCGTATTGCGTACCGTGCGATTGAGTCTTGGACCGAAGCTGGAGGAATTTGAGAATGCCGTGGCGGCTTACGTGGGGGCAGCGCATGCCATCGCCGTAAACTCCGGAACCAGCGGCCTGCACTTGTGCATGCGAGCCCTGGGCATCACCGATGGCGATGAAGTCATCGTGCCGTCGTTCTCTTTCATTGCGGTGGCCAACGCCGTCGTCTACGAAAGGGCCGTGCCGGTTTTTGTGGACGTTGATGCGGAAACCTTGAACCTTAATCCCGCGAAAATCGAGGCCGCGATCACTCCCAAAACGCGCGCCATTCTCGTCGTGCATACCTTTGGATACCCGGCGGACCTGGGGGCCATTTTCAGCATTGCCCGAAGGCGCGGCCTCCGAGTCATTGAGGATGCGTGTGAAGCGATCGGCGCTGAATACGAGGGCCGCAAGGTTGGGCCGCTCGGGGACGCGGGAGTTTTCGCGTTTTATCCCAACAAGCAGATCACCACTGGCGAGGGCGGCGTGATCGTAACTCAAAACTCGCAGGTTGCCGCGCTCGCCCGCGCGCAGCGCAACCAGGGACGGTCCCATGCCGGCGAGTGGCTGGAGCACGGCGAACTGGGTTACAACTATCGCCTCTCAGAAATCAACTGCGCGCTGGGGATCGAGCAAATGAAGCGGATCGAGTCCATTCTGAAGAAAAGAGATGCCGTCGCGCGTGAGTACCATCGGCGGCTGAGTGGTAATCCTGATCTGAAACTTCCCCCGATGGACGTGCCTGCGGGCAGGATCAGTTGGTTTGTTTACGTTGTCCGGCTCGGCGCACGCTTTACGCAGCAGCAGCGCGATTGGATCTGGACGGAAATGACCTCGCGCGGGATTGGTTGTGGCAGGTACTTTGCTCCCATCCACTGGCAGCCAGTTTATAAGAGCCTCGCAGGTCCAAGGCATGACCTGCCAAATACGGAGTGGAGCGCCGTGCGTACTCTTGCCTTGCCCTTCTTCAACAATTTGCACTCTGCCGAGATTGACGAAGTCTGCCAGACCCTGCAGGAATTGATGCAGGCTGTCCCCGATTGAACTCTACTGGGGAGAGGGCGAGAGCGCACCACGCCGCACCCCCAGCGCGCATCACCCCAAGGAACCGTCCATCGGGGGTTTGCCATTTCCTTCCGTCATTTATTCCGCCCCTTGGTTCCGACCGGCAGTTCGGCGCATAATAGGCACCGCCCGGTCGGTGGATTGCCATGCCTGCGAACCTGACCCCCGTTTACCTGGAAGCGGAAAGACGCTTCAAGAGCGCCAAGACGAACGATGAGAAAATCTCGGCCATTGAAGAAATGATGGCCACGATTCCCCGGCACAAGGGCACGGAGAAGATGCAGGCGGATTTGAAGCGGCGGCTCTCCAAGCTGCGCGCCGAGGCGAGCCGGCGGCCCACCAGCCGCGCCGGCATCATTCATCGCGTCGAGAAGGAAGGTGCGGGACAGGTGGCCCTGGTGGGTCCGCCCAACAGTGGGAAGTCACTGCTGGTGCGAAGGCTCACGCACGCGCAGCCGGAAGTTGCCGACTATCCCTTCACCACGCGCGTGCCGTTGCCGGGAATGATGCCGTTTGAAGACGTGCAAGTCCAACTGGTGGATTTGCCTCCGGTGCACCCGGACTTCCCCGAGTCGTGGCTCTACCAGATCATCCGCAACGCCGACGCCGCTTTGCTGGTGGTTGATCTGAGCGACCCCGATCTGCTGGAGGATCTCGAGACTACGCTTGGCCAGGTCACGAATGCCAAGGTGCAACTCGACCAGGGCGAATTACCCGAGGCGCCCGGCTGGATTCGCAGGCGCACCCTGTTGGTGGCCAACAAGATTGACGCGAGCGGCGCCCCGGAGGGTCTTGAGATTCTGCGTGACCTGTACGGCAAACAGTTTGTGTTCGCCAGAGTGTCCGCGGAAACTGGCGAGGGCCTGGAAGTCCTTCGTCACGCCGTGTTCGAGATGTTGGAGATCATCCGCGTTTATACCAAGGCGCCGGGAAAGAAGCTGGAGCGTGTCGCCCCCTATGTCCTCAAGCGAGGCTCGCACCTGATCGATCTAGCCGGCCACGTCCACCATGATTTTCTGGCCCAGCTCAAGTATGCTCGACTGTGGAGAGCGGGGCGATTTGAAGGTCAGATGGTGAACCGCGACCATGTGCTCGAAGATAAGGACGTCGTGGAATTACATCGGTGAATCGGATGATTGGGTGATCGGACCATCGGGTCATTGAGTGATTTTCCCACTATCAACTATTGAGGAGGAAACAGAGATGAGCAAATTGGTCATAGAATACTACTATAAGATCTTGCCGGGCGCCGGCGCCGAATGGCTGGCGCTCTACAAAAAGAACCATAATCCGGTTTTGCAACAACTCATGAAAGAGGGCATTCTCCTAAGTGAAAAACTCTACGAGCGGCGCTTCCATTCGGAGACCCCGGCGTGGGATTACAAAATCGTGATGGTATGGCGCGACTGGGCGGCGCTGGAGGAAGCGCATTATCGCGATCCGCAGATCAAACGTGAGATTTACCCCGACCAGGAGGAACTCGCCCGGCAGGAAAAGCGGCGCTGGGAGTTGACCACCGGCCACTGGGACGATGTGTTGAAAGAAGTGCCGCTTGAGTAACGCTTTGCTAGGAGTGAGTGAGTTGCTCGATGTTGACCTTGCGCAGTTCCTCCGCGGCGCGTTCGGGCAGCACGGAGTTGTAGTAAACCTCTTTGAGGAAGTAGGAACGCGAGGTGGAGAGGCGCACAGGAACTAATTCAAAATGCCAGTGGAAGTCCTCGCGCAGAGTGCGCCAATGGTCGGTGCGTTCGAATTTGGCGCTCAAATTGGGCGTGGTGTGCAAAGCGAGGTGGTAATCCTGGGCGACTGACTCCAGCCGAATCAAGACGGACTTAAGGAACCGTGCGAACTGGAACTGGCGTTCCCAGGTGGTCAAATCTTCCTCGAAGGCAGAGTTGTGTTCAAGGGGAAGAATCCAAATCTCGTAAGGCACGCGCGAGGCGAAGGGGCAGAAGGCCACAAACTGAGCATCCCACTCCACCGTGCGCACTTGCTTCGCAACCTCCTGTTGGGCGATGTCGCAAATCAGGCAGCGCTCCTTCACTGAAAAGTAACGCTGCAGTGAGCGGAGTTCGTAAACGACGCGGCGCGGAATGAAAGGCGTCGCCGTAATCTGCGAGTGCGGGTGGTCGGGATCCTGTCCCGCCAGCTTGCCCTGATTGCGGAAAACGCTGACGTAGCGAAAGCGGCGGTCCTTCTTCAGGTCCACCAGGCGCGAAACGAATGCCCGTAGCACCTGTGCCACGTTTTCATCGCTGAGCTGCGAAAGGTGTAAATGGTGGTCGGGATTTTCGATCACCACTTCGTGCGCCCCCAGGTTGCGCATTCTGTCGTAAACGCCTTCACCGCACCGCTGCACGTCGCCTTCAATGCGATAAAGCGGGCGCACATGGGGGGTAACACGCACCTCCCACCCGCCCTTGCCGTTGACGTGGGAATAGATGGTTTGCGGGGTCAAAGCCTCCTGGCCGGAGCAAAAGGGACACACTTTGAGGTTCGGCCATGTGGTCTCGCCGTCTTCCTGCACCACCCAATTCATGGAGATGGGATCTTTCCGAATCTGCATCGATCCTCCAACCCGGCGCCGCGCCACCTGGAATCGGCGTCAGGTTTTTTCCGTGGCTCCGCGCACTTAGCGTCCGGGAGCATCACCAGAAATCGGAACTCCCCCAGGAGACTCATCGGCGGGTTCCAGTTTCTCTTTAGTCTTGGGGTGCGAATGAGGCTTGAATGAAGGGACTATGAATGCCTTCCGACCTTGCTCGCGTTACCCAGCGTAATCATCGTGACCAACGGCGCCACTCATACGGCAGCCGTCCATCAATCCTGCGTCGCCTATTAGACTTCGGAGGTCCCCTGGTGTCAAGTATTCATCCTCACACTGTCTTCCTCCTCACACGTTCCGCAGGTACGCTGGCGTGCCACCCGGCCAACGCGGGTTTTCCACCGTGAGGTTGGAAGAGTACCGCATTAGGGGTAGAATGGGCCATCATCGACACACTGGGGGGATGCGCCAATGGCCTGGATCAAAGTGGTCGAACCCGAACAAGCAACCGGCACGTTGAAGAAGGAGTACGACGCCGCGGTAGAGCGCGCGGGAAAAGTCTTCAATATCCTCAAGGTTCAGAGCCTGAATCCGCCAGCCCTGCAAGCCTCCATGCAAATGTATCGCGCCACCATGTTTGGCCCCTCGGGCCTTTCGCGGGCTGAGCGCGAGATGCTGGCCACGGTGGTTTCCTGGGCCAACCACTGTTTCTATTGAACCGAAGCTCACGGGGAGGATCTCCGTGCCGAATCCAATGATGAGCAACTGGCGGAACACGTCAAGCACGACTACAACCGCGCCAACCTTAATCCGCGGCAGAAGGCGCTGTGCAAGTTCGCGGAGATGGTGACGCGGGCCCCGGGGGCCTTGAGTGCAAGGCACCTTGACCCCTTGCGCCAACTCGGTTTGAGCGACCGCGACATCCTTGACGCCGTCGAAGTCATCTCCTACTTCAATTACATCAACCGCATCGCCGATGCCCTCGGCATCGATCCCGAGCCGGAAATGCAGGCGGCGCACGAAAAATGGAAAGAAGGTTTGGACGAGGGCTGAGGCGCTCGGCCAGACAGGCTGCGGAAAGCCGCTCCCATGCTGTCATCCTGAGCATTGACAGCGTTGCGGCTGCCCATCATGAACAGAAACTTGAAGAAAAGCACACCAGCCCCTCAATGTCATTCTGAGCCCGTTTTTCTGGGCGAAGGATCTCGGCAGTTCGTGGAGGGCGACGAAAAAAGCAAACTACGGGGGTTCTTCGCCCCCAAAACGGGCCCAGAATGACAGCGCAATTGATGGTGAATCTAAATCAATTTGGCGTCGAATTTCTGCCGAGTGAAAGACCGGCTTCGCCTCCTCAGGATGACAGCGTGAGAGGTTTTCCGCAGCCTGTAAAGACGGCGTTACGCGCCTTCGGCGCCGAAGGAGAGACCCATTTCACGGGCCACACTTTGAATATGGCGCCGCCCCTCGTCGAACTCCTCCGCGGTTTGCAAGTGTTCCAGCATCAGGGGAACATCCCCCTGTAGCCCCGCGAGGCCTCGTAAATAAGCACGATAATCAATCTCGCCGCGCCCCGGAATGACCTCCCGCAAGCACACCTGAACGTAGTCCTCCCAATTTAAATCCTTGGCGTGGCAGGACACAATCCACGGGCCCAGTTTCTGAAAACACTCGTCGATGACCGCGCCGTTGTGGTACATCCGCTCCGGGCAGTTCATGACGTTGCAGGCATCCAGATGAACCGCGAACGCCTTGCGATCCACCCGCCTGATCAACTGCAAATAATCGTCCGGCCCCGTGGGGAAATTGAAGGGCATCATCTCAATTGAGAATGTGGTGCGGGTGGGTTTGACGGCGTCGATGACGTGGCGGCAATTCTCCACCGTGGCGTCGATGAACTCCTCGGTGATGTTCTTGGGATGGGGGCCGCACCAAAAGTGGGCATTATAGGAGCCGGCAACATTGGGACAGGTGCGCGCACCCAGCAAGTCGGCCACGGCCAGCCGGTCCTCGACGTGCGCCATATTCTTGCGCCGCTTCTCCGCATCAGGATCGAGCATGTTGCACCACCCGCCCACCTCCGCAATGACTACATCGCGAGCAGAGAATTCCTTGATGATGGCCTTGATTCTGCCCGTATCACTCGCCTCCACGTGAGGACCGTAAGCGGCACGGTACCCCAACCGTCGATGCTCCTGCGCAAGCTCCGCAGGGTCATCCGATTTGAGGAAAATGGGTCCACCCAACCGCATGGGTCGAGCACTTGGACTATTCTGCCCGCCCCGCAGCGAGGTTGGCGCAACAGCCAGGGCAGCCATCGTTCCTGTCTGACCAAGAAAGGCACGTCGGGTTAAATGATTTGGCACTATGACCTCCCGTACTGGAGTTTAGCGGCTATCGAGTTAGGGTTCCCTCGTCGCGACCATTCATTGGGACGAAGCCCGCGGCGCACTGCCTGAGTGCGGCAGAACGGCATCAGGAGTTTTACCACTTACAATGCGGATATGGGTTGACCAGGACTTTGTTCCCCCGCTCGTCGCTGGAGAATTTCGATAAAGCAATTGACCAGGGAGACGGCGGCGGGGGTGATGCCGGGAATACGGGAGGCTTGCCCCAGCGTCAGGGGGCGCACTTTGGTGAGCTTCTCCACGACCTCGCGCGAAAGACCGGAGACTTTACCGTATTCGAACCATTCCGGAATGCGCCGCGATTCGGCCCGCTTCATCCTTTCCATCTGCCGTTCCTGCTGCTGCAAGTAGCCTTCGTATTTGAAATCCGTTTCCACGCGCCGGGCTTCTTCACGGGAGAGCGCGGCAAATGGATGAACCCCCTCACCCGTCCCGCCCTGCGGGACACCCTCTCCCCCAAGGGGGCGAGGGATGTTATTTATGATGGTGGATGATTGCAGTCCCTCACTGACCCATTCCATCAAGTCATCGATCCCCAGCTCCGTCCGCTTGAGCAATTGCGCGCCGGTCAAAGGCGAAGGTGCGGTAAGATGTCCGCCCTCCATCAGTCCAAGTCTCGTGTAGATTTCCTGGCCCCCCCGCGAGCGCGGATCCAAACGCGTTTCGAGCAGAAATTTTGTTGCCGCACTGATGCGCAGCTTCTTTCGCGCGAACGCCTCGTAATCCTTTTGCCTGATGGTGCCGACCTGGTATCCCAGGGGAGTCAGGCGCTCGTCGGCGTTGTCGATGCGCAGGTGCAGACGAAACTCGGCGCGCGAGGTAAACATGCGGTAAGGCTCGTCCACGCCCTTGCTCACCAGGTCGTCGATCATGATTCCCGCATACCCCTGCGTGCGGTCGATGGTGACGGGCGGCTTCCCTTGCGCGCGCAGTCCGGCATTAATCCCCGCCATGAGGCCCTGGCAACCCGCTTCTTCATAACCGGTGGTTCCATTGATCTGCCCGGCCAGAAACAGGCCCTGAATCTTCTTCGTCTCGAGCCACGGATAGAGTTCCGTGGGCTGCACCATGTCATACTCGATGGCGTAACCGGGGCGAATCATGTCGGCGTTTTCAAGGCCCGGGATCGACTTCACCATGGCCATCTGCACGTCAATGGGCATGGAGGTCGACATGCCGTTGACATAGATCTCATTGGTGTCGAGGCCTTCCGGCTCCAGGAAAATCTGGTGCTGCGGTTTGTCCGGAAACTTCACGATCTTGTCTTCGATGGAGGGGCAGTAGCGCGGCCCGATACCCTTGATCTGTCCGGAGTAGAGTGGAGCGCGATGCACGTTCTCCCGAATGGCGCGATGCGTTTCGGCATTGGTGTAGGTAATCCAGCAAACCGTCTGCGGCTGGGTGATGGCCTTGGTGCGAAAGCTGAACGGCGTGGGAACCGGATCGCCGGCCTGCACTTGAAACTTCGAGAAATCAATGGTGCGCGCGTCGAGCCGGGGTGGCGTGCCGGTTTTAAGCCTGCCCACCTCGAATCCCAGACGGCGAAACGCCTCACCCAATAGTACCGCGGGCGGTTCGCCCGAGCGTCCGGCCGGATATTGGTTTTCCCCACAATGGATCAGGCCGTTGAGGAATGTCCCCGTGGTGATGATGACCGCGCCCGCCTCCACCGTCCGCCCGTCGAGCAGGCGCACTCCGCGCACGCGTAGCGCCGCCATCCTGCCGGCGTTTTCGAGATCGGCCGATGCAGACTCGGGATGTGCCGGCAAGATGCCAGCGCCACCGTCTTCAATCACCAGATCGATAACTTCCGCCTGTTTGATGCGCAGGTTCGGTTCCGATTCCAGGACTTGTCGCATCTTCGCCCGGTAGAGTTTCTTGTCCGCCTGCGCCCGTGGCGACCATACGGCTGGCCCACGGCTGGTGTTGAGCAGGCGGAACTGGATTCCCACCGCGTCGATGACCTCGCCCATCACTCCGCCCAGCGCGTCGATTTCGCGCACCAGGTGGCCCTTGGCGATTCCGCCCACGGCGGGATTGCAGGACATCTGCGCGACCAGGTCCAGGTTGATAGTGTAAAGCGCCGTCTTCAGCCCCATCCGCGCCGCTGCCATCGCCGCTTCGCAGCCCGCGTGCCCCGCGCCCACCACCACCACATCGTATTTTTCCGAAAAGCCCATCGACATTGTTGGTTGCCCGCCCGAGAAGGCCACCTTCATTCTACCAAGCGCCTTCGCCGGAAACCAGCGGCGAGACGGTTCGGTAGTGTCCTAGTTTGAATTTTTTGAGGCTTGCGGGCAAGTGGAAGAGGTGCCAAACTGATATCATGAAAAAAGAGCCTAAACCGAAAACGAAGCCGAAGACGAAGCCCCGCGAGGATACCAACCAGATCGCCCATAGGGTTATGCAAGAGGTTATCCAGCGCAGTGAGGGCTAGACAAAGATGGTTCGCCCTGCTGTGGGGTCAGCTTTTCCTAGGAGTTTTGCCATAGTTTGGGCGCTGAAATAGTGTACATCTTCGATTTTCCGGCTGAGCGCATGGAAAATTGTTAGGAGTTCCGGCTTCAGAGACCCACCGTCCCGCACATAGTGATACCAGACATAGGAAAATAAATCAGCAGCTTGAAGTCCAGCAGCCTCATTGCTAGATGTGAACGTCACATCCCCCATACGGGAAGAAAACTCAGGAGGGGAGCCGCGCTTTATAATCGTGTAGAGATCACGCGCAAATGATGAAAGTTGCTTATTTTCATCGAACCAAAAATGAGCCTTCCAGCCTGCCGGTTTAACAGCCTCGACTGCCTGAATCACAACATCTTGGAAGGGAAGGAAATAGGCTTTCTTTGGAGCGCCTGAAACGCGCCATTTTTCATTTTTCCATTCTCCCCCCGGTTAAATGGCGACGCTCATTCTCGTTTAGGCTAGAAAAATAGTTAACATCAATTATCGCGCCAACAGGGAAAATATTCGTCCGGTTGATGGCATCCATGCGGCAATCCAAATAACCGGTGGCCTTGGCATCATCCCAACCGTCATAGGGAGGTAGTCGGTGCCCCCTTGGGTCCCTTCGAAAAAACTGTGTGGCGTGCAATTCTGTTTGGCATCCATCGGCTGCCCAACGGCGTTGAAAATCCTTCCACTGTTGCTCGCTTCCTCTATAGCCAGCCACGACACAAAACTTTGACCCTTCGTGAGTCCCGCTTTCATCCACATACACTTTAACCATAACAATCTGTCCGGGCGCACCTATCCGGGGGTGCATCCAAGCGCCTAAAGGGGGAGCTGTTTTGGGCTGGACGAAAACCGCTTGACTGTCTAGGATTGACATGGCACACTTCTCCTGCCGCGTGCCAGCCGCACGTCCAGCCCTTCAACCCTGACGCTCTCGCAAAGACATCCGGGGGTGAAGTGCGTTTATTAGGAGGGGTTTTTGAGCTTTGCCTTAGCCCAACGCGCTAATACAGCCTTGCGTGCGCTTTCGCTCCGCTCTTCGGCGGTCATGGCAGCCGCTCTTGCCGGGCCACCCTTTTTCCCGCCGCGCCTTCCCAACGCCACAGCATAAAGGTTTTTCCGTTTATTTACCATACCTCACATTATACATGACCGCTCTCGTATTATACGTAAGCGGTCACGTATATTCTTGAAAACAAACTAAATTGAGTTCTTGACATGTACGTGAGCGCTCACGTATACTGTATTTGTAAGTTAGGAGATGCCATGAAGAGACTGACCCGCGAAAAACAAGCTCAAATCGTATCGGCGCTGATTGAAGGAAACTCCATCCGCGCCACTTCCCGCATGTTTGGCGTGTCGAAAGATACCGTCCTAAAACTCCAAGTCGAAGCGGGCTACGCGAGCGCGAATTATCAGGACCGTGTTTTCGTCAACCTGAATTGCAAGCGCGTCCAGTGCGATGAAGTGTGGGCTTTCTGCTACGCGAAGCAAAAGAACGTGCCCTCTGAGATGCAAGGTAAGTTTGGCGCCGGGGATGTCTGGACCTGGACCGCGATTGATGCCGATACCAAACTGATTCCCTCTTTCACCGTGGGCAACCGGGATGCATCCAGCGCAAGGATTCTGATTGAGGATTTGGCCGGAAGGCTCAAGAGCCGGATTCAGTTGACCACTGATGGCCTGAAAGCGTATGCGGTGGCAGTGGAGGATACCTTCGGCTCTGAGATCGATTACGCCATGCTGATTAAAACCTACGAATCCTCGCAAGCGGAAACCCGGTATAGCCCCGCTGTTTGCACTTCCTGCGAGCCCAAGCCCATCATGGGACGGCCCGACCCTAAGCACATTTCGACTTCCTACATTGAGCGCTCCAATCTGAGCATCAGAATGGGGATTCGACGCTTTACCCGGCTGACTAACGGATTCAGTAAGAAAGTGGAAAACCACGCCGCTGCCTTCGCGCTGTTCTTGATGCACTACAACTTCTGCCGGGTGCATCAGACCTTGCGCGTTACCCCCGCAATGGAGGCTGGTCTGACGAATCACATTTGGAGCGTGAAAGAGATGCTGGAAGCAATTGGATTGCCATGCGGAACTTTCGAGAGTTCAAACTAGGACACTACCGACGGTTCCAGGCTCAGAGTTCAGCGACTAAATCACGCCTTGCTCTCACCTTGCGGCGCCCTCCGTGCACATCCTGACAAACCAATCGATCAGACGCTACGCCCGCTTGGTAACTACCCAAGGCTGTCCCAATTAGCTGAAAACTGTCGCACTCAATGCGGCTCTGCCGCCCCGCTGTGCGGAAAGGCTCCGAAGCTGTGAAATTTTTGTTGTTTTCAATCTAATGCAACACCTTCGGGACAGATTGGAGTCGGTGGTGGAGGCCGAGTTGAGGTTTACTCACGGGGCCGGCAAGTCAGACACCCCCCGCAAAGCGGGTGGCTTGATGAGTGGGGCCGCCTCAAAGGCGGTCACCCGTTAGTTTAAGCGTCGCGCCGAGGCGCGCCTTGGTCATACTGTCCACCGGTTCCATCCGCTTCTTCCTGTTCGCGGATGTATTGGCGGACTTGCTGCAGCTCGAACCCGACGGTGGACACGGCCTAACCACGGGCCCAGAGATGCTCCC
>PLWR01000148.1 GCA_003165615.1 Acidobacteriota bacterium
GAGACTTTCCGGATGAGTCTCTAGCGCCTATGCCCTCTCCCCCCGAGGGAGAGGGCTCGGATTTTAACTTTTGCGTTTTGCCTTTTGCACTTTGCATTTTGACTTGCTTTTCCACCAATTCCCACCTACCGCCTATGACTTACCGCCCACATCCGTAAGCACCGTTTTCAGGGCGGGGCACACTCCCAAGGAACGCCGGATGGCGGAAATGATGAGCCGTCAAAAGCTGCGGCAAGCGCTTCCCGCAATCGGGCGGTACGCCTGGGCCGTCCTGGCCGTGGTGTGTATGCCGGCCAGCGGGAGGAGAAGCATCAAGCCGCGGGTCATCCGTCAAAGCGCAGTTCTGGGCGGTGCGGCGGCGGTCCTGGCAGGAATGGCCATGCTCCTTCTGCCTTAACCGGTTGGTGGTCGCCTCCGATGGCCAGGAAGCGTTGGATTACCTCTATGGTACCGGCGTGTACGCTGGCCGCGATACCTCCGATTTCCCCACTCTGACCCTGGTGGATTTGAAATTGCCCAAAGTGTCAGGTCTGGATGCGCTGCGGAGAATTCGCGCGGAGGTCACTACCCGCCGCATGCCGGTGGTCATCCTGACCTCTTCCCGGGAGGAGCAGGACATGGCCGCCGGGTATGACCTGGGGTCAATAGCTACCTCCGCAAGCCGGTGGATTTTGAACATTTTGTCCAGTCCGTGGCGCAGTTGGGGCTGTATTGGCTGGTCTTGAATGAGGAGCCGCCGAAGGTAAAGTGACAATTGGTCGCCATTTGCAGGGGCTGGTTCCTGAGCAGTATGGAGGGAGATTAGCGTCTATGGGTGGGCAGTGGCCCTCTATCCACAATGAGTGAGGCAACATGAGCAAAACCCTGCGGCTGTTACAAATCGAAGATTCGGAAAGCGACGCCGATATGATCCTCCGCCTGCTGGTGCAGGGTGGGTTCGAAGTCTTTTCCCATCGGATGAAGTCCCACCTTTTTGAATCCTTTTACACCACCAAGGAACAGGGAAAAGGCACGGGCCTGGGGTTGTCGACGGTCTATGGAATCGTCGTCAACCAAAGCGCCGGGTCCATTTGGGTTTTCAGCGCGCCCGGCCATGGAACTTCCTTTAAACTGTACTTCCCCTCACTCACTCGGTATTGAAAGCACGGCGGGCGCAGCGAGCAGCATGGAGTGAATCGCCTCGCATGGAGAGACCTTCAAAAACCCTTCACCTTGTCCGATCTCTTGACGCAGGTGCGCGAACTCCTGGATCGGACCTCCCCCAGTTCTTTGCCCGCTGAGGATCTCCCCACGGCAGGTTAATTATCGTGCCAGAAGGGAGTTGATTCAGGCGAATGGGGCAGATACAATTGGCGCGCAATAGACTTGTCGAAAAGGGCTGGTCCACCGGGACTGCCTCAAGGGTGATGCGCATGGAAAAAGCAAATGGTGTGAGTCGCAGGGAATTCCTGGCCGGGTGCAGTGCGGCCTTGGGAGGCGCGGCTTTGGCGGCAGGCGCTGGCCATGCCATGCCCGAGGCAGGGAAAGTGCGCTTCGGGGTTCGCACCCCCCTGCCCAATGAATTAACCTTGCGCGAGCGGGCGCAACTGGTGAAACGACTGGGCTACGATGGCATTGAACTGGGCCCCGAATGGCTGAACCAGCCGGTGGAATCCATTCAGGAGCAACTTGCCGGCATCGGCATCGCCGTCAGCGCCATCGTTGGGTCGATCAAACTGTTGGACACGGACCCCCAGGTTCGGGCGCAGGGCGTGGAACTGGACCGCCAGCGGCTGGAGATGGCTCGCGCGCTGGGAGCCAACGACATCATCGAGGTCCCGACCTTTGGGCCCAACAAGTTTCAGGACATTTCTCCGATTATGACGCCGCGGGAGATTGAAGAACGATTGTTAGTGACAGAGCTCAAAGAGTTGGCGCCCGACGTCCAGCGCACGGGCACTAACCTGATGCTGGAGCCCTGCAACCAGAAGGAAACTCACTTCATGTACCTCCAGAGCCAGGCCGCCGGGTTCATAGAAGCGGTGGGGGCTCCGGGATTTAAGTTGCTGAGCGACTTCTATCACATGCAGTTGGAAGAGCAGGACATTGCTGCCACCTTGCGGCAGTATGGGAAATACACCGTCTACGTTCACCTTGCGGATGGCAAGGCTCGCACGGCGCCCGGTTCGCTGCCCTTCGATTACCGCCCAGGATTCAAGGCGCTTAAAAACTGGGGATTTTCGGGATGGCTGAATATGGAATTTCGTGCAACCGAAAACCACGAAGCCGCCTTGGCAGGAGCGCTTGCCTACATCAAGCAGCAGTGGGCTGAGGCATAACGAACGGCATCAACGCATTTCCCTCGCGCCACCAACCCTAAGGCTCCCGACGGCGCCTGCCCCGTGACCGTAGCACATTTCCAAAAACAAAGGGCGAGTACCTAAAACAGATTCCCATTCCCAAGGCCTCGCAAATTCAACAGGTCCGCTCTACACATGCTCACCCTACGGATGAATAACCACCTTGTTGCGGCCCGGAGTTCCCATCACTTCGATGGCCTTGCCAATCTCCGATAATGGGAAGCGGTGGGAGATGACCCTCTCGGGATTCACCACGCCGCGCTCCATCAGCCGGATGGCGCTTTGCATGGCCAGCGGGTTGGTGGAGAAGCTGGAGTCCATGCGCGCCTCCAGAAAGTGCATCAGTCCTCCATCCAGCTCCAGCTTCTCGTGGGTCGTGATGCCAAAGATATTCCAGCGTGTGCCGCGCCGCAAGAGGCTGACCATCAGATTCACGGCTTCAATGGGCCCTGCGGCTTCCAGCACAAAGTCCGGGCCCTGTGGCAGGATCTCATACACTTTGGCTTTCACATCGTCGCGCTTGGGGTTCAGCGTGTGCGTCGCCCCCAACTGGCGGGCGGTTTCGAGGGCATGATCACTGACGTCCACGGCAATCAGGCGTCCAGCCCCCGCTGCCTTTGCCACCATCATGCAGTACATACCGATTCCACCCGTGCCGATGATGACCACGTCATCGCCCACCCGCAACTCCGAA
>PLWR01000437.1:0-10924 GCA_003165615.1 Acidobacteriota bacterium
CCGCCCGGAATTCACAAAGCAATCCGTTGCAGCGGTTACGATTATCGCCCTGCCTCGCTTGCGGGTTCCAAGGAACGCCATCCACACACGTCCCTTTTTCGCCTAAGCACCCCACACGCCGATGAATCCTCAGTAGTTTTGGCTTGGAACACTCTAAGTTATAGATATCGTGGTCGTTAGAATCTCCAAACACCGACAATACACCTGCCCTTCCTGATCGCATGGGGAGTCTTGTCACCGTCATTTGACAGAAAAAAAAGTTCGCCGTATTCCTATGATCGGGCAATTGGTCCTTGCCTGGGCTTTGGCGGGCAAGCGCTTTGGCGGGTCGCAGCTCGCCAACGCTACCCCAATGGTCTTATGGGGCACTGACCTTGAATCGTAGCTGCCCTGGGAGGTTATGAACTGTATGTCAGATGGAATAGAGACACTTCTTACCAGCAAGGAAGCATCACGGGTTCTGAAGATTCACCCGAAAGTGCTTGAACGGATGGCGAAGCGTGGGGAAGTGCCTGCGCTCAAGGTTGGCAAGTTCTGGCGGTATCGTGCCACAACGCTGGACGCCTGGATCAACTCAAGGCTACAATCAGGCAGCCAACCGTGCCGCACAGCGACTTCATTCTGAATGGAGGAACTATGCAGGCACGATATCAGTACGGAAATTTGACGATAAGGAAGCGGAAGAAAGGGCCGGATCTTTGGCAATTCCGCTACTCGGAAGACGGAAGGCTCAAGTCAGTGTTGGTTGGCACGGTTGAAAAACTCCCGACGATGGCGGACGCGGAAAGGGCAGTTGAATACCTCCGCTCCAAAATCAACGCGCAAAGTCCGCAGAAGCAGTTTCACGCCGTTACGGTACAAGCGCTTGTTGACCGCTATACAGCCGAAGAGATGTCAGGCAGTGTGCGGCATGACACCGCAGAAACCTATCGCGGCATTCTCAAGAACTGGATTTGTCCGGCCTGGGGAACCAGAACGCTTGAATCGGTCAAGACGATGGCTATCGAAGGCTGGCTGAAATCCATTCCCCGCTCGCGAGTCACAAGGGCTCATATTCGGAACATGATGCACAGGCTTTTTAACTGTGCCATCCGGTGGGAGATGATCGACAGAAACCCGGTTGATTTGGTTCGGCAATCGAGTAAGCGTACCAAGCTCCCCCGCGTCCTGACGGCGGAGGAATTCAAGAAGCTATNNGGACTGCGAGTCAGCGAGATTCTGGGCCTCCGGTGGGGTGATATTGATTGGGAAAACCTTGCCGTGTCGGTTCAGCGGAGCGTGGTCGGTGGGAAAGTGTACGACACTAAGACGGAGGCATCATCGAAACCGTTGCCCATTGACCCGGAACTAGGCGAAGCACTTTTGCTTTTTAGGCGGCAGGCCGTGTACGTTACGCCCGCCGATTACGTCTTTGCCGGGGACAGCGGCAAACCGCGCTGGCAGGGGGTCATGCTCACCGACCACATCAAGCCCGCGGCGGTGCGAGCCGGCGTTGGCAAGGTCGGATGGCACACCTTCCGGCACACCTTCTCTTCGATTCTGCACAACGCGGGTACCAACATGGCTGTCCAGAAAGAACTGCTGCGGCACGCGGACATTTCCACTACCATGAACATGTACACACAGGCGGCAAGCCCCGCGAAGCGCGAAGCTGTCCATCAAGTGGCCAGGGTACTCTTGAACGGGGAAAGATCGTGAACTTGTACGAAGTTGTACTTGGCGAATTCGATGTTTCTGGCTAACCCTTAGAAAAGCTGGAGCCGACGACCAGAGTTGAACTGGTGACCCTCGGTTTACGAAACCGATGCTCTACCAACTGAGCTACGTCGGCTGAAAGATACAAAAATGCTCACCCATCAGGTCCAGCGTTTCCGCCATTCCAGCGGGTGAGCATTTTCAGAGGAGAATAGAATGACGGACGCGCCCCGCCACCTAAGCTCACAGCGAGTCTAGAAAAACCCTCAAGCCATGTCAAGGGAATTTTCAGGATTTTTTTAGTGAGTTAACTCGTTTATTTTCTTAGTCTTGCGGGCTGGGTGGGGCTCATAAATATCCGTCAGAAAAGCCCGAAAATTCGCCCCTTGCCATCAAAATATTGATGTAACCAACTGATTCTAAGCATGTTGTTAGGTTTTTAGGTTCAGGCGGATCAGTTGGTCCTCATCGGTACGTCCCCATTGCGAGCTCGGGAAGAACTTTGCCGCAATTCGGCGCGAAAGGAAAAAGAGGATGCCCGCAACAATGCATGATCCCAGAAGGATTGCGGTGAGTAGGAAGATGGCAAGCATCATGTGCACCAGTTGCAGGGTGAAGGATCTTTCCGAAACATATTTTTGATCCCAACTTACCCCCTCGATTACTTGGAACTGGTCCATCAATGCGGTAGCCGTTTGCTCATTCCCCGCATTCAGAACCAGAAACACATAGGAGCCGTTGCGCCTTCCATAAGCTGAAAAGACTCCGTGATCCTGATTCAATCCCAGGAAATTCTTAAGCGCGCCGAAGCGGAGCCGCGCAATCTGCGGCGTGGGATAGCTGATTGACACCAAGGTGGACGTGCCCTTCCCTTTTTGGTACTGGCCCAATTGTACTTCGGCGCTCTGCTCAAATCCGATCAGGTCAGTGCGGAAGGAAGGCAGCACACGTTTTGCCGCTTCGAGTCCCAGCAGGTATTTCTCGCTCCCCGGGACCAAGTCTTTCTGCGGAAGAGGGCGGGGCAAATCCTTGAGCACGTTTGCTGAGGGTTGGCTTCCTCCCACGAAGATGAGCAATGCCTGGAAATCGCTTTCCGAAGGAGGGGATTCCTTCCCGCGTAGAAAGCGGATGAATTTGCTGCCGCGCGCCATCAACACTTGGTTTGCGTCACCGACTGCCAATTGGACGCCTTTTTCCGGCATCATTGCCGTGGTCTGATAGAAAGTCAGGAGTCCATAAGCGGAGGTTGCATCCGTGGCAGGTTCCACAACCACCTGCGTATGCGTTTTGCCCAGTTGGTAGGTGCGCAACTCGAGCGCCTTCACTCCATATTCCCGTTCCACCGCAGGGTCGCCGCCGTACTTGCCGACCGTCGGCAGGGGCAAAGGTTGGGTATCCACTTGGCGCCAATCAGCCGCGGGCACCAAGGGCATGACGATGGGTTTTTCCTGGGCAGAGCAAGGGAAGAGTTGGGCCGCAAGCACGGCCACCAGCCAGGCGTGCTTCATCAGTTTTCTTACCATCGGGTTCAGGATATCAGAAATTCGGGTGGGCGGCTGCGGAAGTTTGATCCGCGGCGACGCGCTGCACGCCTTTCACTTCGCCAAGGGTTTTCAAGTAACCTAATATCCCCTCATAGAGCGCGTCCGCGATTTTTTCGCGATAGTCGGGCCGTTTCAAGAGGCGTTCATCGCGGGGGTTCGTGAGGAACGAGATTTCGGCGAGGACGGAAGGCATGTTGGCGCCGATCAGAACCACAAACGGTGCTTTCTTGGTGCCGCGATCGCGTTGGGCGCCGCTGGCTTTGGTCACGTGGTTATAGACTTCGCGCTGCACCTGCCGGGCAAAATCCTGGGATTCCTCGATCTTCTCCGTCATGGCGATCTTCTTGATCAAGTCCTGGAGTTGGTGCACGGCTTCCTGGGAAGAGGCGTTTTCGCGAGCCGCTACTTCCAACGCGTCGGGGCTCGAGGTGAAATTCAGATAGTAGGTCTCGATGCCGCGCGCGCTCTTGTCGGGGCTGGCGTTGGCATGGATGGAGATGAACAGGTCAGCGTCCTTTTCATTGGCGATGGCGGTGCGTTCTTCCAGGGGGATAAACGTGTCGTTGCTGCGCGTCATGACGACCTCGCAGCCGGTGTTCCGTTCCAGAAGTTTCTTCAGCTTCAGCCCCACATCCAGGACCACGTCTTTCTCTTCCAATCCGGTGGGTCCAATGGTTCCCGTGTCGTGGCCGCCATGCCCGGGATCAATAACGATGCGGCCGATTTTCAGCCCCAGCGCGCGCGTCAGGGTGCGCGAACCGGCTTCCGTGGGGCCAGCGGGTTGGATGGCGGGAGGAACATCCTCCGCGACCGCCTCGGGTTTCTCCTTGGGTTTCTTGCCCGGTTTACCCGCGGGCGGCGGGACTTGGGAGGAAGACTCTTCGTTGAACCCCGGTGGGGTGGAGGGTTCGGAAGGGGTTTTGACCTGTGCCGTCGTCGTCGCCTTAGCCGCGGCCTCAACCGGTGCAGCAGGCGCAGGGTTGAGAGTTGCAGTGGAAGGAGCTTTTTCCGACTTGTGACCGTCGGCCTTTGCCGGTGGCGCCGGGGTGGCTGCCTTGGCAATTTGCGTCGGCGCGGCGCCTTGGACGTCGATCACCAGGCGGAAAGGATTGGGGAGTGAGAAAATCGAGTAGGACTCAATCTTCTCCACGTCCAAAACCACGCGCGCCAGGTCAGGGGAGAATTGCGCCACCCGAATCTGCCGGAGGTAGCCATTTTCCACCGGAAACGTTTTGCCGACCAGCTCCGGGCTGAGGTGCGCGGTCTGAAGGTCGATCACAATGCGGTCGGGGTTCGAAAGCCGCACCGATTCGAACTTCACCTCGCTGGACACTTCAACCACAATGCGCAAATAATTTGGCCCCACCCACCGGCGTACCGCCATCACTTGCCGCAGCCCGGAAGACCTTTCTTCCGAGACGTTCTCCCCGACCTTTTCCACCACGGGGGGAGGCGGGGGAGCCGAGTTGGCCGAGTGAACCTTGGCTCTTTCCGCGGCAAGCTGGTCAAGTTGCTTCAGGATATCCTTTGCTTCGCCCGCCTTGTCAGATTTGGGGTACATCGCAATGAAATCCTGGAAAGCCCTGCGGGCTTCACCCGGATCTTCCAGGTCCTGGCGGTAGACCTCCCCGATGGTGAACAATGCCCCGCGCGAAATGCGATTCTCCGGATATTGCTCGATGAGGAACCGGTAAGATTTTATGGATTGCAAAAAGTAAGAGTCCGTGGAATATTCGCGCCCCATCTCTTGATAGAGTTCCGCCACGGCCGCCAGCGCCACCGGCGCCTTGGTGTAGGCAGGGTTGAGGCGGTAGACGTCGTAATAGGCGTCGATGACTTGCTTGTAGTCTTCCTTGTGGCGTTTGCCTTCGGGCCGGGCTTCCAGGGCGGCGCGCATCTGTTGGGCTTTATCAAAAGCCGCGATGGCATGCTGGCGGCGGGCGGGCGTCACGGTGGCGGAAGCTGCCGCCGCGCCCAGTGCCAGTGCGGCCAGGAACAGAACCCACCGCAATCTCTCTTGTGAACCCATAGCCCTCAACATAAACCTCATGGTGCTGGAGAGGTCGTCAGTTGTCATTTATCAGTTCGCGGAGAGAACTATTATTGACAACCAACAACCGGCAACTGACAACTTCTTTGGCTATTCCACATTGGTGAAATGCACCACCCCATACTCATCAACGTAGCGGGTGATGGGAGCCTTGGGCGGCTCCTTGGTAGCGGTCTTTGCCGGCGCCGGCGCATCCCCCGTCTGATAGATGCTGGTGATCTTGCGCACGTAGTTTTGCGTTTCGGGAATCGCCGGGATGCCTCCGGAGCGCTGCACGGTGTGCTCACCGGCGTTGTAAGCTGCCAGTGAGAGAGCCAGGTCGCCTCCGAAAAGAGTCATCAGGTACTTGAGATAATTGACGCCGCCNNCCATGGCGCCTTTGCTGGAAACGGCCTTGGGATCGTAGCCTGACTCTACGCGCACGATGGCGCGGACCAATTCCGGGTCCACTTGAAACCGGCTGGCGGTTTGTTCCACCAGTTTGTCAATGTCCGCAGGGACGAAACCGGAGGCGGCGGACGGGTTGGGGCGAAAGCTGCGCGTCATCCAATCCACGCGGCTGGAAGTTTCACCCGTGTTCACGAAAATCTTGCGCCCCTGATCGTCCATCAACACCACAATTTGATCGGCTTTAGCGGCGGTAGGAAGGAAGGGGTAAAGCAGAAACCCGCCTAGCAGGACAACCCGGCATGAATGGAGAAAATTATGCATTGAGATTCCAGCACCGCGCGCGCGGCGCCCGCTCAAACCTGATCCCTCCCATTCACCCAAGCCCGAAGCGCTACACACAGCGCCCTCGGCTGCACGCTTCCCGGGAGCCGTGCCTGGCGCTTTCACTCCCGTAAAGGTTCAGTCCAACGCGGGCCTTACGTTAGGGCTGATTATAACATCGTGCGCAAGTGCAAGCAAATGGAGGTAAGTGGTCGGTGCCGACCGGACCGGATCAGCGGGTCATGGAGAAACTGTCCGTGGTCAGTCGTCAGTGGCTCATGGCTGTGGTAATTAAGGGCGAAACTACTCGACTCTTGCAGGGTTTTTGTTGCGGGAGTAAGAACCTTCCCAGGGGTGATGCGTTACCGATTACGCACCACCCCTGAGAAGTAAGAAGATTCAAGTGCCGACATGCTTCATGTCAGCAAGGCTGACATGGGCGCATTTCAAAACCGCAGAATCGCTCCGAGCTGGATGGTGCGGCCAGCATCCGCCGAAGAGACCACTCCCGCCCCCGCGGTTCCTATGGAAGCGTTAGGCTGTCCGAAGTTGGCATGGTTGAAGATGTTGATGGCATCCGCGCGGATTTGAAGTTTCACTTTCTCAACGAGGTTAAAGGTCTTCGCCAAATTGAAGTTGAGGTTGGCATATCCGGGCCCATACAAGATGTTGCGGGCGGAATCGCCAAACGTATAGGCTGCCGGCGCCGCAAACGCCGTTGGGTTGAACCATTGCTGAATCGTCGGATTGGAGATAGAACCGTTGGCGAGGCGATTGGGATACCAACTTCCGCTGATAGCGCCACTCAGGTTTGCCGTTCCCACAGTCGGGGTGAACGGCTCCCCAGAATGGACCATAAAGATGCCGGAGGCTTGCCAACCGCCAATGATGCCGTCGGCAACGGCATTATTGTTTACAAACTGGCGTCCTTTGCCAAAGGGCAACTGATAAACAAAGGCCCCGTTGAAGTTATGCCGAATGTCGCTTACCGAATTCCCGTAGTTGGACTTGGGACTGTAAGCGTTTTGCCAAATCTCCGTCCTCAGCATCCCATTGCCCCCTTCACCGGTGCCGGTATCCAGCGAGTGGGCATAGGCATAATTCACGAGCAGCGAAAAGCCATGGCTGAACGGTTTCCGGACGGCGACTTGGAGCGCATTGTAATTTGACCAGCCGTTGAAGGTCACGCCGGAGATTGTGGAGAACTGCGGATAGGGCCGCAGAAGTTGGGCATTTCCAGGGGCGAGTTTGTCTTCTGGAACCTGGTTGATATCGGCGCCATATCCCAAATGGACGAATCGGCTGCCCACGTAGGAGGCATCGAACAGAAACCCTGCGATTTCATGTTGAACTCCGAGATGCCACTGCTGCATGTAGGACATCGGAATATGATAAGGGTTATAGAGAAGGTTCTGGCCGTTCAGGAGACTGTTGGGGGCGGTAAGGGGGTTGGATGGTGGATAAACAGGAAGAGGCGGACCTTGGGTCATGGTAAAGATGGGCGTGACGTTGTCCGTCGATGTCTGCGTCCCCTGGACGAACCAGCCATCCTCACCTTGGCCGGACCCAAAGTAGTTCTGGTCACCCCACGGGAAGGTATAGATCCCGTACGCCCCACGTACTGTCCAAGCCGACCTCGGTGACCAGGCGAATCCCAGGCGGGGAACGAAAACGGCGTGTTTAGATGCTTGCACCATGGTACGCCCGTCGGCGCCGCCGAACCAGACTGCGCCCAAAGTGCCCGTGGCCGCGTTGGTCAAAGTTGGATCAAACTGCGCGATGTGATTATGTTCTTCCGTCCATCCCTGCTGACTCAGGTACCGGACGCCGTAGTTGAGGGTCAGATTGGGGCGCACCTTGTAGGAATCCTGGATAAACAACTGGGTGTTCCAAGTGCGGCCGCCCGTTTCCGGTCCACTGAGGACATTCCAGGTATTGGGAAGTCCCAGCAGCAGATCGGCATAGCCCAAACCCGCACTGGTAGGGTTGGTGGGATTGGGACCGTCGGTGAATTCCCCATCGAACGAAAAGTTGCCAGAATCCACAAAATCGAAAGGATCCTGGTTCACTTGCCACCGGTCAAACTCTCCTCCCATCTTAATGGCGTGCTTCCCTTTGATCCAATCGACGGTGTCGGTCAAAGCGCCGTTATTTTGCCAAAGGCCATTGGCCGGGGCAGTGCCAATGCCCGAGGGTGATACAACCCCGCTGACGCTGATATTCGGGAAAGCGTCCACCACCGCATTGTTCAAGCCCAGCTTCGCCGGATACCCATGCTGAAAGTCGGGCCCCCAGTTATAGACGGCTCCCCGGTTATACGCAATACGGAACTCGTTAATCAGGGAAGGGGTTATGGTGTAGGTATGAGTGAGTTGCATGGTGGGCGCCATGGGGCCCCAGATGTCCAGGGTGCCGATCGGATTAGCAGGCGCATTCTGAACCGTATATGACCCGGTGACCATCCCCGAGTACATGATCCGTTGCTTCGCGGAGATGTTGTAATCGACCTTGAAGTTGTACCAGGTAGTGGTCGCGGGGTCTTTGTCATTCACGAAGTAATTGTTATACAAGGCGGAGGTCTGTGGCTGGGGGTAATACGTGTCAATAGCGGCTCCCACTTTGTCGATGGGGGAAATGACGTTGCCCTCGAAGGCCGTCCGCGTGTATGTGCCGTCCACCAGAGTTGTGGTGGAAGGATCGTAAAGGGTGGGGATGTTGCTGATGCCGGAGAAGTCCCCCTGGCGCATCGCCTGCGTGGGATACGTGTAAAACGATGGGCTGTAACCCACGGTGGGGTTCCGTTGATAACTGAAAAAGAAGAACGCCTTGTCCTTCTTGATGGGACCGCCGATGGTGCCGCCAAATTCGTTCCAACGCTCCGGCGCCCTGCTGGGAGAGAAGAAGTTGCGAGCATTGAAGACGTTGTTCTGCACAAATTCAAAGCCTGATCCGTGAAATTGGTTCGTCCCGCTCTTGGTGACCACGCCAAAGGTAAACAATCCATTTCCATACTCAGCGCCCATGTTGCTGGCGTTGACGTTGACTTCGCTGATTGCCTCCATTGGAATGGCCGTCGAGCCATTGTAGCTTCCCGGGTAGGTGTTGGTTCCACCGTCTAGAAGCCAACTGGAATTATTGGGTTCCGATCCATTGATACCAATACCGCCTCCACTGCTGAAATCGCCGGCATTGGTCTTTCCGGGATTAGCGCCGGGGACCAGAAGCATATAGGCCCCATAATCGTGGCCGACATTGGGCAATTCCTCAAGTTGCCGGGGCTCAAGAATAAGGCCTTTCTCTGAGGATTCCGTTTGTAACAACTCCCTCGTAGAGGTCACGGTGACCGATGTCGCCACCGAACCGACTTTCATAGTGGCATCGACCGTAACCACTCCCACGTGAATGTCGACGTTGTCTTGTACCATCTTCTCAAAGCCGGTCTTGGTGAAAGTCACCGTATAGAGCCCCGTCGCAATCCACGGGATGTCGTAAACACCGGCATTCCCGGTGGTGGCCGTNNTGGCTTCCACCGAGACCCCGGGAACCACCGCTCCGGAGGTGTCAAGGACTGTACCGCGAATCTCGCCGGCATTTCGGTTTTGACCGAAGGCCGGAATTGCGGCAAGTAACAACATGAGTGCGACCAAGGGAAAAAAGCCTTGGCGCGTCCTGAAACGATTAGGGCATCTTTTTGATACACCTGTCATTGCTTTGCTCCTTTTTGGCATGTTCGTTTGATGACCCGCGGCCAGACCAATACGCAGACTTCAGTTTCCGACGCAATCTTGCAGTTTTATTTCACCTATAACATTATGATTATTTTGATCTTATTATTTCCTCTGGACCAGTTTTTGAGGAGCACGCCAACCCGGCTCCTCGTATTATTGGTTTCCCCGATCCGACACCTTGGTAAGGACTGTTTCTTGAACGAATAAGTCCAAACGCCTCCGTCCAGTGATGCATTTAACACAATTGTTGCAGTGTTGTCAAGAAATATTCATGTATAATGAAACATTGTCATGATTTGTGAAATGAACAAGCATGGTGTCGTTTGGAGTTAAACGCAATGAGCGATCGAGAGGTTTTCGATTTTCACAAGTGGCGCTCCACTCCCAGTTCCCGATGCTTGGCTGGAAAAAGGTTCGCCATTTGTAAAAGTCCTGTTCAAGGTATGTAGGAATGAGGATAAGATTTATGTTGAGTCGGTAGGATCAAGGAGTGAAGAATCCGCATGCCGAAAAAGGTTACATTCCGGGATGTCGCCAATGCCGCTGGCGTTAGTTTGGCAACAGTTTCAAGGGTTGCAGGGGGCATTGTTCCAGTTAGTCCGGAAGTTGAAGCGCGGGTCAGAAGCAGTGCATTGCAATTGGGACTCAATCTGAGCGAACAGAGCAACATGAAAATCGCCGGGTTTCTTTTTGGCAACCGCCCCCTCTTACGACCATTTCATTCCCTGGTCCTGCAGGCGGCGGAACGGTATTTTGCTGCTCACGAATACAATTTAATGTTCCTCTCTTTCGACTACGACGATAAGGTTAATCTGCAGGATCTTCACATGCCGGCAGTTTTGCAACGCCGGGGTCTGGTGTGCGGGTACATCCTGGCCGCGAGGGTTTATCCTAACCTTCTGGAGTTTTTCCGGCTGAGGGGAATTCCATCGGCAGTCATTGGGAACCACGTAATGGGAGAGTGGCAGGACGACCAATGCGACGTCGTCTGGCTTGATGACATTCAGGGGGCATACGAGGGGACGCGCTTTCTCCAATCGCTCGGACACCGTGACATCTGGTTCATCGGCGCTCGTCGGCCTACTGGGGGTCCACGGCGTTACGAGGGATACCGCCGAGCCATGGTCGAGGCAGGGTTGTCTCCCCACAATAGCGAGATCAACTCCAACGACTACTTCGAATTAGGCTATCTGAGC
>PLWR01000437.1:10929-13100 GCA_003165615.1 Acidobacteriota bacterium
GACGTCTCAGTAGTGGGTTTTGATGATATTGAAGCTCCATTTATGCACCCTCCGCTAACCACCGTTCGTGTCTTCGCTGATGAGATAGGTAGAGAACTGGCAGAGATGCTGTTGAACCGCATTACCCGTCCGGATTTGGCCCCTCAGCGGAACGTTATCCCAACCCGAATGGTGAAGCGAGAATCTCATCGCTCCCTTTCCAGCAAACTCGAGTATGAAAATGAAGCCCGTGAGCAACATTTACGACCCTGATGTATCTGTCAATGAGTTTCAAACCGACGATGGACGTGCCTGGCCGCCTTCCTGAGTGGGGTTTTTCTTTCCACGCTTTCTTACTCCCAGATTAGCGACAATAAGCAGCGGGAAGATCAGTCCGACCTTCAGCGCGCCCAGGAGGCTTTTGAAGGTAAATGATCCGGACACCGCGGCGCGCGAGTACCGTGCCGCTCTGCAAGTGGACCGATAAATCCCGATGGTCACGGCGAAATAGTGGATTTCGCCTTTATCGGTGGCGAAGAAGGGCTGGCAGCGCCATACAAGCAGAAACGCGCGTCAGTCCTGCGTGGCCTGCTTGTCGCCGTCGCAAGGTTCCAGGTGCCAGATTTCCGAAGCATACTCCCTGATGGCGCGGTCGGAGGAGAATTTTCCGGCGCGGGCCACGTTGAGAATGGCCATGCGGTCCCAAACATCGTGGTCGCGATAGGCGGCATCGACGCGCTCCTGCGTTTGGATATAGTCGCGCATGTCGGCCAGCAGCATGAAGTGGTCGCCGCCTTCCAGGAGCGACTGGACGAGCGGCTTGAAAATCCCCGGCTCCAAAAGGCTGAAGAAATCCTTCTCGATCAGGGTGAAGGCGCGGCGAATCTCCTCGTCGCTGTTGTACACATCCCAGGGATTGTAACTGCGCCGGCGCTGCTCAACCTCTTCCGTCTTCATGCCGAAGATGAAGATGTTCTCCTCTCCCACCTCCTCGAGGATTTCCACGTTGGCCCCGTCCAGAGTGCCAATGGTCACCGCCCCATTGAGCATCATTTTCATGTTGCCGGTCCCGGAAGCTTCCGTCCCGGCGAGCGAGATCTGCTCGCTCAAATCCGCGGCGGGGACAATTCTCTCCGCCAGGGACACCCGGTAATTGGGCAGAAACACCACCTTCATCTTGTCAGCGACCTGAGGATCGCCGTTAACGACTTCCGCGACCTGGTGGATCAATTTGATGATCAGCTTGGCCATGAAATAGCCCGGCGCCGCCTTGGCGCCAAAAATGAACGTGCGGGGAACAATGTCCAGGGCCGGGTTTTTCTTCAGGCGATCATAAAGCACGATGATGTAGAAAACCAGCAGCAGTTGGCGCTTGTACTCGTGCAGCCGTTTGACTTGAACATCAAAGATGGAATCGGGCGAAACGTTGATGCCCGTCTCGCGGGCAATGAGCCGGCTGAGCGACTCCTTGTTGTGCTTCTTGGCGGCGCGGAATCGTTGCCGAAAAACGGGGTCATCCACGAACTTTTCCAATTTCCGCAGTTGATCCAAATCGGTGATCCACTGGTCGCCGATGTACTCGGTAATCAGATGGGCAAGACCCGGGTTAGCGCTGAGGAGCCAGCGCCGGGGGGTGATGCCGTTCGTCTTGTTGTTGAATTTCTCCGGCCACAATTCCGCGAAATCTCTCAGCACCTTTTTTTTCAGAAGCTCGGTGTGAAGCTTGGCGACGCCGTTTACCGAGCAGGAACCCACGATGGCCAGGTGGGCCATGCGTACGTACTTCTCCCCGGCCTCGTCGATGATACTCATGCGGCTCAGGCGGTCATCCTGCAAAGGCCAGCGCGTGGCCACATCTCGCATAAATCGGGCATTGATTTCGTAGATGATCTGCAAATGCCGGGGGAGCAATTGCCCGAACATCTTGATGGGCCACTTCTCCAATGCCTCGGGCAGAATGGTGTGGTTGGTGTAACCGGTGGAGGCGGTGGTGATTCGCCAGGCCTGATCCCAGCCCAACCCCTCGTGGTCGACCAGCAGACGCATCACTTCCGGAATAGCCAGCGCCGGGTGCGTGTCATTGAGTTGGATAAAGGCTTTGCGGGGAAATTCTTCCCAATCCTGATTGTCGGTCTTGAAGCGCCGGAGGATGTCCTGAATTGAGCAAGACACGAAGAAGTACTGCTGCTTCA
>PLWR01000477.1 GCA_003165615.1 Acidobacteriota bacterium
GACCGTAATTTGGACACGTCTGACAAGATGCCACCCGCTTCGCGGGCTTGCAGAGAAGATCCGGGATCGTAATTTGGGCAAGCCCTACCCCTACGATCCCCTTATTGCGCGATCGAGATTCGGAATGATCCTCGCTTGCCGGTCGAGAGAGTCTACATCACACCTCGGGGCAGTGAAACTGGATTTGGTGAAAGCGAGGTTTTTTTGCTCCGCCTTTCTTGGCATAAAAGCATTTCTGGATTGCCCCATGGTTTCTGGAAATATCTGGTTTCTGGAAATATCTGGGTGGAGCCTTGTGGATGGGGCGATTGCGATTTATAGTAGCGGCGCGGCTTTTCCGGGAGTGCCGGGTTTTTCGGTGGGATGGGCGCTGTTCCAAATCGCCATGATCCTTACGGGTAACGTGGCGGGTCTGGTGACTGGTGAGTGGCGCGAAATGCCGGCGCGAATTTCGCGCGTGAGTATGCCGGGCGTGGTGGTCCTCTTCCTGGCGGTGATCTTGATTGCCGCCGCGACTATTCGGGTTGAGGAGATTGTCGTTTGCTTTCGACCGCGGGGAAGCGGGCAAATCCCGTTCTCCCCGGACAAATAAGAAACCAGGAGTAGGAAAATATGAGTGTTCCGGTGGTAATGCCTCAACTGGGTTTGACCATGACGGAGGGCAGCGTTAGTGAATGGTTGAAGAAGCCTGGAGATTTAGTGCGCAAGGGCGACATGCTCTTTGTGGTGTCCACGGATAAAGCCGACATGGAGGTGGAGTCGCTCGACGAAGGCAAGCTGACGCAAATTGTCGTGCCGCCCGGGAACGTGGTTCCGGTGGGAACGGTGATCGCCTACCTGGGAGGTTCGGGTGACGAGGTAGCTAGCCCATCTTCGCCCAAGCCGGCCGCCGCTGCGCCCCCGGCCCAGGAGGGTGACAAAATGTCAGCAACAGCGGCCGTCGAGGAACCTCCCCCCGCCGCCACCGGCCCGCAAGCCAAGGGTGGTTTCCCGACCTCACCTCGTGCCCGCAAAGTAGCACGCGAATTGGGAGTGGATATTTCGCAGGTGACCCCCTGCGGTGCAAGCGGACGCATTATTGAAGAAGACGTACGCCGATTCGCCGAAACTAAACAACCGCAAGTCGCCAAGGCCGTGCCCGCTGACCTGCGTCGCCGTCACTTGATTGCGGAGCGGCTGACCAAGAGTATCCAGACCATTCCGCATTTCTCCGTCAGCGTGGAGGTGCGCGCGGATCAGTTGGTTGCTCTGCGCGAAAGCCTGAAGGTCCCGGTGGAGCAGCAGACAGGGCAGAAAATCACGGTGACAGATTTATTGCTTAAAGCTCTGGGAGTGGCCCTCAATGAAACCTCCGGAATGCGGATGGTTTGGGGAGAAGGGAACTGCCAGGCGGTGCAGGCGATCGATCTGGGACTGGCGATCGCGGCGGAGAGTGGCGTGGTTGCTCCGGTAATCCGCAAAGTGGAGGCACTGGATCTTGCCGCGATTGCCCAGTGGCGCAAGGCGGCGACCGAGAAGGCACGCGGCGGGCGCCTTTCTTTGACGGACCTGGAAGGTGGCATCGGCACCTTGAGTAATCTCGGAATCTTCCGCGTGGATCACTTTCAGGCCATCATCAGCCCCGGCCAGAGCTTTATCCTTGCCGTGGGAAAGATCGATCACCGGCCGTGGGTGGAGGCCGGTGCGCTGACCGTGGCGCAAACCTTGTCGCTGACGCTCAGCGTCGATCACCGGGTGGCGGACGGCGCTTTGGCCGCGCAGTTCCTGGAGAAGATCGCCGCGATTATTGAGAATCCGTACCGCTTGCTTTGGGCGCCGGCGAAATTGAAGCCGGCTTAATAAGGACCGGGGGGAAATGGAGATGGCAAATCTTGCTGCAAGGATCGTTGAGGATTCCATCGAGAAGGGTGGCCTGGGCATCTATTGGCTCGCGCAAGCGGGCTTTGTCTTCAAAACTCCGGCCAACAAGATCATCTACATTGATCCTTACATCTCCGACTATGTCGAGAGACTGTTCGGCTTCAAGCGCATGATGCCGTGCCCTATTGCTGCGGAGGATGTGGTGGCCGACCTGGTGGTCTGCACGCATGAGCATGCCGATCATCTGGATTTGGACGCCCTGCCGATTATCGCCAGGAACCCGCGAACCCACTTTGCGGGCCCGATTGAATGCGCAAAGGAATTTGAGAAGCTGGGGATTCCTGCTGATCGCCGCCATCTGCTTGAGGAAGGCAAAGAAATCACGGTTGCCGGCATCCAGGTGCGCGGTGTCTTCGCTGATCATGGTGATCTGGCGCCCGATGCCCTGGGCGTCGTTCTGGATTTGGAGGGGACCAAAGTCTATCACACGGGGGACACAGCGTACCGGCCGGAGGAGTTCAAGCCTGCTATCGACGCGCATCCCGACGTCCTGATTCCCTGCATCAATGGCGCTTACGGGAACCTCAACTCGGAAGAGGCGGCGTTGTTGACCCAAGCAATTGCTCCACGACTCGCCATTGCCTCACACTTCTGGATGTTCGTTGAGCACAACGGAAATCCCGCCACCTACCTGGAAGCCTGCAAAAGACTCGCCCCAGCGGTTGAAGCCATCGTCATGAAACCCGGGGAGCGAAAGTTATTTCAAAGGCCCTGAATTCAGAAACGGATTTTGGGCCGGTGCTCGATTCGACAAGGAGGAGTAAAGAATGCCTCAATTCCATATTGTAGTGATCGACACGGGTTTTCCCGACGCCGATGTCGAAATGAAGGTCCTTTCGGCTATTGATGCCCAGGTGACGGTCGCCCACTGTCGCACTGAAGATGAAGTGGTGGCCGCCGCCCGCGACGCTGACGGCTTGCTGGTGCAGTGGGCCCCGGTATCGCGCCGCGTCATTGAACAGTTGACGCGTTGCCGTGTCATCAGCCGTTATGGTGTGGGCGTGGATATGATCGATCTCGACGCGGCGCGGGATCACGGCATTCGCGTGGCCAATGTCCCGGATTACTGCGTGGAAGAGGTCGCAGCCCACACGCTCTGTTTTCTGTTGGCCCTGGGCAGAAAGATCTTCTGGCAAGACCGTTTGATGCACCAGGGAACATGGAGTGTGGTGCCCATCATTGGCCCGGTCAGCCGTTTCCAGGGCCAAACCCTCGGCCTCGTGGGTGTGGGTAGGATCGGGAAGCGATTTGCCCAAATGGCATCGCCGCTGGGACTGCGTATTTTGGGCTATGACGTGAAGCCCCCTGCCGATCTGGGGCCGGTCCAACTCGCCGATCTGGACACTGTCCTTCGGCAATCCGACTTCATCTCATTTCATTGCCCGCTGACCAAGGACACTCAACACCTCATGAATGACCAGGCCTTCGGCAAACTGAAGCCGGGCGCTTTCTTGATCAATGTCTCGCGCGGCGGGGTGGTGGACACTGCGGCGCTGGTCGCGGCTCTCGAGAGCCGGAAGCTTGCCGGTGCGGCGCTGGATGTGTTTGAGCAGGAACCTCTGCCCTCAGACCATCCCTTGGTGAAAATGGACAACGTTATACTAACTCCGCATATCGCCTCGTATTCAGCGGAAGCCGCCCTGCAACTGCGGAGAGACACGGCCAGGCGCGTTGTGGAATTCTTTCAAGGCACTTTGGGGCCGAGTCTCGTTTAGGCGCAATGCTGTTCACTTAAGCGGTTTCAGAACTCAAGCTGGAGATTCTTCTTCCCTCGCCCAGGGGGGACCGCAAGGCGGTGGGGGCCCCACGTTCTGCTGGTGGTGGGGGT
>PLWR01000399.1 GCA_003165615.1 Acidobacteriota bacterium
GCATCGCTGTTTTCATAACATCACAATGCCGTACTGACCGTGGGTCTTTCTTTTTCGCACATCACAGTCAGCAAACCACTGACTGTGGCTCCCCGCTCAGGCCTTGCCCCGGTGAATGGTGTCAAAGAGGTCGTCAGTAACGGGCGAGCCTCGCAGCCCGTTTCCTACCGGTAGGAAATTTGGGGCCGGAATTGTGAAATCTCTTCCTACCGGTAGGAAATCCCCCAAGATTTCATTTGACAACATACCTTGCCTCCGCGCTAGCCTTAGAGGGTAGGATGCACGCCGCCGGGCGTTGGCGGGTAACCACCCTTGGCTTGTAACCACTCCCGGCACGAATGTGCTGCCGCTCCATTTGGCGGCGAGCCCATTGCGGGACGCGGCTTGTAACCACCCCCGGCGCTAGTGCGCCGCCCCTCCCTTCGACAGGCTCAGGGCAAGCTCTAAATCAGGAGGGGAGCCTTTGGGGTGCCTGGACGGGGCTTTCACGCCCGGAAAATGCCGGTGGAACCCACGATGTGCATGAAAAAACAGGGACTTAGAGGAAATTTTATGCTTGGCCGCAGAATCCTATCTGATTCAATTAAAAGCAGTTACATCGTTGCAAGTCAGGCGGAACGGGAAATAAGCTGAATTAAAAATAGGGGATGATCCCACGATGTTGATGAAAACAAAGGAAAATGGAAGTGACATTTTGGATGATCCCACGATGTGTTTGAAAACAAATGGCTTAATTCTTGTAACCCACGATGTTGATGAAAAGAAAGGGACTTGGCTCAATCCGCCAAACGATGGCTCATGTCGCGTATTCCCCGAGTCAGCGCAGTTCCACCAGCGCATGGCCAAGAGCCGGGACCACCACATCCAGCAGATACAGGTCTCCTTTGCGGCTGGCCGTGGCGCCAATCACTTGATACTCCCGCGAGCCATCCAGACCGATTTGCGTTGGCGTGAATTCAAGATGCTGGGTGGCGGTCTTGTCCTCCAGGTTGAAACAGTTGATGACGGCAGCAGGCTCGCTGGGATGCACGTGCACGTGCACCATTTCACCGAGCCCGTAGAACTTGCCCATCTTGAAGAAAGGTTCGAGTCTCCGGTACGCCGCCATGGCGTCCTTCTGCGCCTTGCGGACGGCGGGGTCGGGGTGGGTTCCGCCAATCCCCAGATGCCGGCACGTGGAGGCGTTCCACCAGAACATCAAGCACTGGGGATTGTCCTTGCGCAGGTCAATGTGCAGGTAGAGAGGCAGCGAATAGGCCAGGTTGTAATAGTAGAGCGCCATGCTGTGGCCGCCCACCAGGTCCTTCATGGGGCTCCACATCAACTCAAAGCCCCACACGGAGTCGAAGCCGTGGGTGTCGGGATTGCCATTTATCCCACGCAACGCCTCGTATCCGTAGTAAGTCGGCACGTAGCGCAAGCTGGTGCCGCCCAGGATCTGGTCATGCATTTCGATCAACACGTCCGGGTACTGCTCATGAACCGCACGCGCCAGGCGGTTTATGGCTTCAACATGGTCATGGCGCCGGGAAGGAACGTGGTGGCCGTGGTGGTGATCCCAACATTCGCCATTGATCATTGTGCCGTCGAACATGAAGAATCCCACGCCACCTTTGGCCAGGATCGAGAGGCGCGAAAGCGTTTCATCCACGTACTGGCTGGAGGCGCCGCACAACGACATTTCCACGCGGCTGCCATCGCGGTTCATCCGGTCGATCTCTCGCGAATAGCTTGTGGCATTGCACCAGCCGGAAAGCGGCGTGTGCAGCGACAACTTCAGGCCATAGTCGTTCCGCAGCATGGTGCTGAAATCCGGCAATTTTCCCAGGCGCGCATCATCCCAGATCTTGGAAGCAAAATTCGTGTCCCAGCCCGGATCAAGGTAGAGCGCCTCACAGCCGATGTCGCGGGCCTTCCCTGCGCCGTCCTTCATGTCGTCCAGGGTGTAAAGCTTCTTGCGATTTTCGGGCAGATCCATCTCCCCCATGGGCAGCGAATAGAGCTTGTTGTCGTAAAGCTCATTCCAATGCACGGGAGGATTGAAACCTTGCGGGCAGCCCATTCCCCGGGCTTCCATCTCGGCGCGGAACGTATAGAACCCCTCTTCCATCCCGCCTTCGAAAGCAGTGATGCGCGTCGTTCCGAATCGATACACATCCTCCGGGGCAAGCGTGGCGGCGCCTTCCGGGTCACCCTGATAAATGCCGTATCCTCCCCAGCGCAGACCCAGGCGCTCGTCGCCCAGGGGAACGCGGTCAAGCACGGCCCACTCCATTCCTTCCTGACTGTATTTGGTGAACAGGAATCCCCGGCGGCCGTCGGTAAGCACCCAGCCTTCCGAGGCGTATTGCGCGTATAGTGTTTTGATAAGTCCCATACTATAAACATACGATAGATTGACATTACCAAAATGCTGAATCTGGCTTTGCGAGCGAAGATCCGAGTGGCGCCCTTCGGTGAGCACCTGGAGCAGCGTGTAATCGGCATACTGGGTGCGGTTGCCGGTGGGCTCACGCCGGTAGGGAACGGCGGTGAACTTGAAATCCTTCAGGGGGGAATCAACCGAGTCGCCGGTAACCTTCAGGGGAAGTACGAAGCCGCACCGCCCATCCGGCAAAGCGATGGGGTGATTGCTGCGGTTGGTGAGGGTGACCGCTTCTTCCACCCACGGCTTGTCGAGAGGGACCCGATACTGCTGACTGATCCCGAGGCCGTTGCCGGCGCCACCTACCAGGCTCACGAGGGTCGTGTCGCCTTCTTGCGCCGAGGACGCTGCGGCAAAGGACGGCTGTCCGAAGGAGTAGCTATAGTCTCCGGCCGCAAGAGTGAGGCCCGACGGCGCATGGACCAATTCCGCTTTCAAGCCTTGCCCGGCCGCGAGGCTCAACTGGAAATGCGCACTCGCCACCTTGAACAATCGCGACGGGCCATGAAGGCCCGGCGCCGAATCCTGCGGGGGAGCGGCAGCAGTCTGGCCGGTACCGAGCGCGGCCAGCGGCAGCAGTGCAGTGGTTTTCAGAAAGGTCTGGCGCGTCATGCGTGAGGTCGATCGGTCATTTTCGTTCATCGTTCCCCCCTGTGTGGTCACTTCCTGCCCGGCCCATGGGTCGTGCCCGGCGACGATGTTTTATACTCCGCCGAGGGCAGCGCTGGCAAGCCTGCATATCTTCTCCGACGCACCGTACTTGCTGCGATTATGGAACAGATGAAAAAACGCCGGCTCATGGTGAGGCAAGGCTTTTGCAAACAGCCCGTGTCAACGAGCATGAAGTTTGTATTGTCGCGGTTTCCGTTGCCTTTAACCCAACTCGACGACCGAATAATTCGGGTATTGTCTTATGTCCATCGCGGGGATAGTATCTTCCCCGTAAGGCTCCGGGCGATGGGCCACGGAGAAGGCTATTTCCATCTCAGGTTTGTGCATGCGGGGAGGGACCATGAAAACTAGTGCGCGGAGATGCGCGATAATGGGCGGCACCATTTTGACCCTCATGGTATGGGGGGCCGGCAGCGCCGGACGCTTGGGTGCGAAAGATAAAAGCTCGCAGGGCAATCCCAATGACCCGACCGTTCGCCTCTACAACCTCCTGGACTCAAAATACAACGGCAAGCTGGAGGACTTCTGTGTGCTGGCCGATAAGATTGACGATCCCAAGAATCCCGGGCAACACCAACAACACGTCATCAGCATGGAGTACAACAAGGACCGGGGATTTGGCAAACTCAGCATTCACGTGCGGACGGTCGCTGAACTCACACCCGAGCAGTTGAAGACTTACAGTCCCAAGCAAACATACGATTTCGCCGAGACCGACGTTGCGAAGTTTATAAAGACCGATCCGGGCCCCTTTGGCAAGCCGGGCGACGTCTATTTTGAGCCGCCCACAGAAGGAAGCGCCTTGGCAACAACTCCCGCAACCCCCGAGGTGCAGGCCCAGTACGAACTGTTTGTGACCCAGTATCTTCTGCCGGCCCTGGAAAAGAAAGCGGCTGGAGGAACTGGGTCGTAGCGCCATCCCGGCAGGGGCCGCCCGCCGCTCCTCAAGCTCAAGAAGAGTCAACACCTAGGGTTTCCCTTCGGTCAGCACCAGGCGCGGGAACGAAGATGGGTTCCCGGTGCTGGCTTTGAACAGGCGGTCTTGCTTGGATTGCAATACGATCCGCTCTGTATCTTCCGTCTCATTGGGCCGGGTAGGATGCAGAACTTTCGCCACGCTGAATCCCAATCCCATCTCGTAACCCTGAGTGAACTTTCCCCCTGCGAAGAAAGTTACCGGGATGGCGATGTCGCCGGAGTAGCCGCGGGCGGTTTTCTTCCAGGCGGTGAATATCTCCTGCATGTAATCGTGGGGTTGGGGGCGCGGCGGCAGATAATCCTCATCGGAGAAGATGCTGGGCTTGACGCCGGCGAAATCCCCGGGGCTGAAGTAGAGCGTGTATTCATCTCCGGTAGGTTCCGTGGCGAGGAAGTTCTTGCGGAAACCGGCTTCCAGCGTCAGCACAAAGGCATCGCCATTCTGAATGCCGCGCGCGAAGGAAGGTTGATGGAGATCCGGGTCAACGACGTCAACGCCCACATAGAGAAAGCTTGCGTCCCATGCCAGCGCCACGCGCGCTGACAAGTCATGCGGGCCATTCCACAGTTTGGCTCCGGTCACCACCTGTCCGCGCTCATCAAGCCGATACACCGGACCGCTCTGCCACTTGGAAAAATCCCCATCCAGGTTGGGAGGTTGGGTCAGTTGATAGGCGGCAAGCGCCTCATGGTTTTCATCCCATTGCAGGGTGCCGTCGGGCAGATGCTGGAACGCGGGGTCGGCATTGACTTCGGCCAGGCGCTCACTGGCGCGATTGATGGCCGGGGATATCTCCTTGAGCAGCGGCTCCAATTTCCGCTGGTAACGAAGACGCTCCAGCGCCGAATTCATCTCCGCCAGTTGCGCTTGCATTTTCGCTACGCCAATGGGGTAGTGGCGCTCTTTGAAAAGCGGCGTGAAATTTCCGTCATCCCAATAGTAGGTTCCGTAGATCTTCAGGAACGGCGCGAGCTGGCGCGGCGCATCCTGGCCGTATTGGCTCTCGACCGCGTGGGTTTCCGATTGCGCCGGGTCGTAGGCGGACGTGTTCCAAAGGTAATCGGCAATCGTTTGCAGCGGAATCATCGAGGCGTGCGGTTCGATCATGGGATTGGAGACGAGGCCGCGCACCACGCCGGGCAGATGCGGGTCGCGCCCGGTGAGCGGTCCGAGGTAACGGCACCATGGTGCGCCGTCGTTTACAGGATAGTTATCCCAAACCAGCGGCGGCCGATGAATGTACCCGCCCCATTCGCGCGCTTGCTCCGCAGTAATCGTGGGCGAAAGAGTCTTGGGCCCGGTCCAGACGATGGAAACACCAGGGTCAACTCCCGCGCCCAGTTCCTGCACATAGTCGCGATTGCCCCATTCATTGGTGTAAGTCGTGGGGGTCAGCGTCAAACGGTTCGCGGCAGATTGTTCCTTGAGGTGCTTGTAGAGTTTGTCGGTCAGGTAAACATGCGCCTGCGCCAGGGTCTTGAATTGCGCCCGGTCCTGGTGGTCCTGCAAATCCTGCGGCACGTCATCGAGAAAGAGCGCAAAGCAGGAAACCCCCAGCTTGCCAACACTCGCGAGTTTATTGGTCAATACCTGGAAATCCTGCTCGCTGGAATAAGCCATGGTGAGGCCGGGACTGATGGCAAAACAGAAATCCACAAAGTTGTGGTCGGCGGCTTTGACGAGTTCACCCAGCCGTTGCTGCGCTTCCGGCGGATAGGCATCGCGCCAGAGCTTGCGATGGTAAGGGTCGTCTTTGGGGGCGTAGTAGTACACGTTCATTCCGTGTGCGCCCTCGAAGCGCAGAATGTCGACGCGGTCTTGATGCGTCCAGGGAGTGCCGTAAAAGCCTTCCACCACGCCGCGCTCCGCGAAGGAGGGGAAATCCGCGATGACGGCGGAGATACCACCTCGTTCGATGCGCACAGCTTGCGGGTGGGGAATGAGTTCGCTGGAAAGGCTCAGCGGGGCGAGCTCCAACAAATCCGGAACCCGCAGCAAGGCGTTGTGAAATCCCCTCCAGGTGGCCGCCGTGATGCGCAACCGGTTGGGCGCCGCCGCGCGGGGATAGTTGGCCTCGATTACGTAACCTTCGGAGGCGAGATCCGCTGTGGGTGCGATTCCGGTTGCGCCCGCCTCCCGCTTCAGGGTGTCGAGAAAAGCCTCAACACTCTTTTCCTGACGCAATTCAATCGTCAGGCCACCGGCCTCAGGAATCACTCGCGACCTTACCACAGCGGTATTGAAGATGCGGATTAGCGCCTGATCCTGCACCGCCAATACGTTGAGTTGGCGCTCGATGCGCTCATCAAGCTCCCCGTCCGCGCAGACAACCCAGGTATGCTCGGGGGCAGGAGCGCCAGCCGCCAGACCGCTGAACATCAGGACCGATAGGACCACTATTGCTCGGGTTCGCATGGCTTCTCCTCAAGATGGAGGTCACCCAAGAGATAGCGAGTGTAACATGCTGCGTTGCTTGTCACTCGTCCCGCCGCGGCGGGGCACTCGTCACTTTCTCCCAAAACTCCGGGTCTTCCATGCCCAGCCGCCAGGCGGCGTATCCTCGCAGGTGATCGAGCCGCACCAGCTTGATTTTCTCGCGCAGGCTGCGGGCATCGTCAAACCACGCGGTGCGCAGGGTATCGCCCTCTCGCATTTGGAACCACGCGGTGCGGAAGAGATCGTCCCAGTACCGATCGCTGCCAGGGTCTTCCAGGTAATGCTTCAGGTCCTTGTAAGCAAGGCTATGGGCCGTGGTGCCACCCGGGGATTCAACCCATTCGCGGCCATAGAAGGGGATGCCCAGCAGGAGCTTCGGTGCGGGCACGCGGCCGACGGCGTAGCGGAGGGCCGCCTGCACCCAATCGTAACCCGCCACGGGGCCGGCCGGGGTCAAGGGAGTATGCTGATCATAGGCCATCAGCACCAGGAAGTCGGCAACGCGCCCGAGCCCGCGGTAATCGAAGGCCGCGCCCCACTCCCCGGTATGAAACCCTGGTGCCGAGCTGTCGGGAAAGGCATCGGAAAAACGCGGCACTACCGCGACGCTCAGCAGGCGATGGTCATGGTGCAACCGCGCCTCCACGCGCCCCACGAACCGTGTGTACGCTGGCTCGTCGGCGGGGTCGAGACCTTCGAAATCGAGTTGCCATCCCACGTATTGATCGCGCTCGGCAAGCTGCGCCAGGGACTTTGCCGCAAGTTCCTGCGCCTGGGCATTGTGCAACAGGGCGTGCGCCGTCGAGCGGTCAAAACCGGGATTCGTTACCAAGGGCATGAGGGGCAATCCGGCGCGCTGCGTTGCGTCCAAAACCCCGGCGGGAAGCTGGCCGTGCAGCACCCCCGAGCGGTCAAGCCCATAGCATTGCGGAGCCAGCACGGTCATGGCGCCCGAGTGCGCCTGGAGCGATGCCAGCCCCAATGAGTCGTCGGAGTAATAGAACATCGCCAGTGGGCTCGCATTCAGCACTCGCCCCCGCGCCTTCGCCAGGGCAGCCTGCGCCGCGGCTTTGGCGGAGGCAGGCGGCACGGGGCGCCGCGCCTTGGGCGCTCCCCACGCCGTTACCGCAACCGCCAGCAAGATGAGTTGGTAGAGGGGGATTTTGAGTGCCATGGGTTTGGAAACTCGAAACTGGAAACTCGAAAATCGATGGCCAGTGGGGGATCTACGAGTTTCGGTTTTCGAATTTCGAGTTTCGATCTTCAAGTTTCGATCTTCGAGTTTCGATTTTCGATTCATGAAGAATGACGAACCCATGCTTTCCAGATCCAGTATGCGGGAATGCCGCTGCCCACCAGCACAACTCCCCACAGAGAGTCGGCGCGCTGCTGCCAGAATGTATTCACCAGCAGGCAGACCGAGAGAATAACAAAAAGCGCGGGTACCACGGGATATCCCCAGGTCCGATAGGGGCGCGGCAAGTCAGGCTCCCGCCGGCGCAGCACAAAGACTCCGGCCGTACAGAGGGCGTAAAAGAGGAACTCGGAAAATATAACCTTGGTGTAGAGCGACTGATACTGCCCCGTCAGCGCGAACAATCCCGCGATGATGGCCTGCCCCACGAGCGCCACCGCGGGTGTGTGGAAGCGGGGATTTACCGTGGCCAACGAGGCTGGAAAAAGTCCGGCGCGGGCGGTGGCATAGGGTATTCTCGAGCCCGCCAGAATCGAGCCGTTGAGCGTGGCGAAAGTGGAAATCATTACGCCCACAGCTATGAACGCCCCGCCGGCATTGCCCAGGAAACGGCGCGCGGCGTCAGAGGCCACCGTGGTCGTGCCCACCACCTGGGAAGCGGGGAGCACATGAAAGTAAGCGAGGTTGACCAGGACATAGATGATGAGGACCAGCAGCGCCCCCCCAATCAACGCCCGGGGTACATTGCGTTGGGGATTTTTGACTTCGCCCGCCACCATGCTGAGA
>PLWR01000311.1 GCA_003165615.1 Acidobacteriota bacterium
CATCGAAGACGTGCTGCGGGGCCACTTGATCGGGGTGAACTACATCGAAACTTATGAGGGCGAGTCCGTGCCCGGCGAGATGGCTGGGCAAGCGGGCCTGATTGTAATGGGCGGGCCGATAGGGGTCTACGAACATGCGAAATACCCCTTCCTCCGCGACGAAATGCGCCTGATCGAATCCGCCCTCAAGTTGGGAAAACCGGTTCTGGGAGTTTGCCTCGGGAGCCAGTTGCTTGCCGCCGTGCTGGGTGCAGAGGTAAAGAAAGGCGAGAGGAAAGAACTGGGTTGGCACGCGGTTGCGCTGTCAGAGCTCGCCGTCGAGGACCCAGTTTTTACGGGCGTCAGGCCGGAGTTCTGGCCTTTTCACTGGCACGGAGATGTTTTTTCACTGCCCAAACAGGCCGCTGGCCTCGCCTCATCGCGCCAGACTCCGCACCAGGCATTCCGTTACGGGAAGAACGCTTACGGAATCTTGTTTCATCTTGAAGTTACGCGCGAGCAAATCTCGCAAATGCTTTTGGACTTTGCTGACGAGCTCCACGAGGCAGGGGGCTCAGCCACCGATATTACGGAACAAGTTCCCCGGTATTTGCCGGGTTTGCAGGAAATCGCTGGCGGCGTATTTGGCCGCTGGGCGTCTTTGCTCTAAGTCATATGAAATCGGAATCATGATCGTTGGCTCCTGCGGCGTGACAAACCATGCTTGACAATGGTTTATAAGGAACTACTGGGCTTCACATCAAATGCAAAAGGCAACCATTTATATCTTCCGGCATTTTCAATTTAAGCCTTAAGGAGGAATCTATGGCGACCACCAGTGCTGCCTTCGAGTCGCAAATCGCCGTCCGGGCGACGAAGCTTCTCATCAACAACCAATGGGTGGAGAGTACTTCGGGGAAGTCCTTTTCCACCATCAACCCTTCAACCGGACTTGAGATCTGCCCCGTCGCGGAAGCCGATGCGGCGGATGTGGACAAGGCGGTCCACGCCGCGCGAACGGCTTTTGAAAAGGGGCCATGGCGCCGGATGTCGGCGGCGGAGCGCGGACAGTTGCTCCACCGGCTCGCCGACTTGATTGAACAAAACGCCGACGAACTGGCCCGCCTCGAGTCACTCGACAACGGCAAGCCCTATCATGTTGCCAAGGCAGCGGACCTGCCGCTCACCATCGCCTGCTATCGTTACTATGCGGGTTGGGCTGACAAGATCCAGGGCAAAACCATCCCCATCGCGGGAAACTATTTCTGTTACACCCGCCATGAGCCCGTCGGTGTAGTGGGCCAAATCATCCCCTGGAATTTCCCTCTCCTGATGCAAGCCTGGAAGCTGGGGCCGGCGCTCGCCGCGGGCAATACGGTGGTACTGAAACCCGCCGAGCAGACTCCCCTCACCGCCCTGCGCGTGGGCGAATTGATTCTGGAAGCCGGATTTCCCGCGGGCGTGGTCAATATTCTGCCTGGATATGGGCCCACTGCTGGGGCCGCCATCGCCTGGCACCACGGCATTGACAAGGTCGCCTTCACCGGCTCAACGGAGGTCGGCCATTTGATCATGGAAGCGGCGGCGAAGAGCAACCTGAAGCGCGTCACCCTGGAACTGGGTGGCAAGAGTCCCAATATTGTCTTTGCCGACGCTGATCTGGACCAGGCCATCGAAGGCGCCCACTTTGCGCTGTTCTTCAACCAGGGCCAGTGCTGCTGCGCGGGCTCGCGCCTGTTTGTGGAAGCCAAAGCCTATGACGAGTTTGTGGAAAAAAGCGTGGCGCGCGCCAAAGCTCGCAAGGTCGGCGACCCCTTCGACCCCGCCAACGAACAAGGCCCCCAGGTGGACGACGTCCAATTCGAAAAAGTGATGAACTACATCGAAGCAGGAAAGCAGGAGGGCGCGTCATTGCTCGCCGGCGGCAATCGCGTGGGCAATCGCGGCTTCTTTATTGAGCCCACCGTCTTCGCCGACGTCAATGACAACATGAAGATCGCCAAGGAAGAGATCTTCGGACCCGTCATGAGCATCCTGAAATTCAATGACCTTGAAGAAGTTGTGGAGCGCTCGAACCGGTCCGAATACGGATTGGCGGCCGCCGTTTGGACCCGCGATATTGGCAAAGCCTTTGCTATTGCCAACAGCGTGCGGGCCGGGACGGTGTGGGTGAATTGCTACGACATCTTTGATGCCGCCGCGCCGTTCGGAGGCTTCAAGCAATCGGGCATCGGGCGGCAACTGGGCGAATACGGCCTCCAGCAGTATACCGAGGTCAAGACCGTTACCGTAAAACTACCCAATTAGGATTTGAGATCTGAGATTGTAGATTGCAGATTTCAAGATAAAGTTCGTGGGGCCGCCTGCGTTAACTGCGCGCGGCCCCGTTTTGTCTGTAACGGCGGATTTACCGCAAAAATTGTCCAAATTGGGCTTTCCATCCAGGGCATTGTGGATAAACCAAAGATGGCCGAGATTGCTGGCTCCTGCCCGGGCTAGTGAGTGCGTCAAAGTGTCGCTTTTTGGGCCTAGGGGGGTCAATTCACTACCCCCCTTGCAAGGCCCTCCGCTCACTTGGAGAGCCCACAGCTCCTGCCAAGACCGCCCCCCTCCCCCGAGGGTAGTGACATCGGACAAAAAGGACTTAATCCCTCAAACGGGAGCCGCCAATTCCTCAGGTGGACAGCCCGGGGCTTACCCCGCGATCAAATCCGCCGGAGGACTACTCTGTTTTCTTGGGTGCGCCGCCCGCCAACCGCTTGCGGAGGGAATCCAAGGCTTCCGGAGCCCGCTTGGCCATCCACTGCTCGTATTTTTTCGCGAGCGTCTCCAGGTTTTTCCAAACCATGGGGTTCTTGTTTTTCTCCCGCAGGGTGGGCGCGACGTTCCTGACCTTGTCCCAAATAATCCAAAACTCACTCGTGTTTTCGAAGAAAAGGTCGGGATTAATGAGTCCGCGGTTCACCAGCGAAGCGGCCATGTCCCAATAGGTAACCGTCATGCGGAAAAAGGCACTATTCTCCGAGCCCGCCGGGGCCTGCGCCAGGTATTCATCAAACGTCTTCGCCGTGAAATCGCGAACAAACCACTCACGCCCCTGCCGCAATTTGGCTTCGCGCCGCAAATCATAAAGACGCAACAACAACTCTGCGTCGTAATTATCTGGATGTTCTTCTTTCACAGATTCCTCCCTGAAGTATCCCACAAATATTCTCGTGCTTCATGCTCACGGGCAAGCCGATGTTCGCGCCAGCCTTCGCATCGCCTGCGGCTTGCCATCTTATCATGGAATGGGAAACACGCTGCCCACGCCTCCATCCACGCAGTGGTGTCATTTGCAAGGCACGGGCGCTCCCCGGTGCGGTCATTCCCGCGCAGGCGGGAATCCACCCCCAAGCTATTGGAAATGCGCCGTCGAAAGGCTGGATTCCTGCCTTCGCGGGAATGACCAGGGTTGCGATAGGGGTCCCATTCCAAATGACATGAACACCCGCAGACCTTACGCGGGGTCATCCGGAGTAAGCAGGTCAGCTAGAAGGACCAGCACTTGCCGTTCGATCATGTCGCGCACGTTGCGGAAGGTTTCCAGGCCCCGTGCGAAGGGGTCGGGGATATTCCATTCGATCGCGCACCCCTTAAGATTCGCAGGCAGAGGAACTTCCACTTCCCGTCCCATTCTGACCACCACATCCATTTCCGCCAGCGGGATGGCACGCAACCCCTTGGACCAGTGCCCTTCAAGGGAAACTCCTTTTTCGCTCATTACGGTGGAAGTGTCGTCAACGATCGAGCCGTAGGGATACGTGCCGGCGCTCAAAGCCTGCACCCTGTCCTTGCCAAAATGATTCGCCCATGCCTCGGCCATCTGGCTGCGGCAAGCGTTGCCGACGCAAACAAACAGAATCTTCACCGGAGGGAGGCTGGGTTCAGTCATTCCATTATCGGCGGATTGGTTCATTTAGCGATTTGGTGATTTAGTGATTTAGCGATTGACCGAAGAATTCATCCTCTTCCGCAGTCATGTTGGGGAGGCGCGCCCCGTCGTCTACAACTCAATCACCAAATCACTATATTGCTAAATCACCTAATCGCGCAATTTGTTCAAAAAGTATTGATGCACAGAAGGGTCATTGGTGAGCTCGGGATGAAACGTCCCTGCCAGGATGTTGCCCTGCTCCACCA
>PLWR01000126.1:0-265 GCA_003165615.1 Acidobacteriota bacterium
GCATCCCACAACCCCGTTTGCTGTATCGAAAGCGCGCCGTTCCGACCATCGCGCGGCCCATCGCTTTTTCACCGGCGCGCTTCCGATACAGCACTAACGTTTCAGGGGAGCCATTGCGGCATCTGGGGCGTTGAGGATCCTCAGCACTTGTCCGAGTTGGCGACTACTCAGCCAAGTGCCCAACACGTCAGACACGGTATCGACAGGCGATCCCCCAGGGGGGAGATGGTCTGGTAGCGCGAGTCTGTGCGTTTCAGACTCTGCG
>PLWR01000126.1:274-1004 GCA_003165615.1 Acidobacteriota bacterium
TACCTTTCCCCGCGCTACCCCGCTCAAAGACCCAGGGCAACTCGTTTTCGTGCTACGAAGGCTATTGCCAGCAGCGCAATTGATAGAAGGACCGCCGAGGATGGCTCGGGGGCAGCGGTCGCATTGAGGTCGAGTACCCAGTTCGCATATCCGCCAGGGGAATAGATTTGACCTTCGCTGACCGGGGTGTACTCGAATTGGGGACCGCTGATAAAACTGAGGTCGAAGCCGGACCCTTGAACCAAGGTATAGCCTCCGTTAAACTCCGCCGAACCGCCGGAGGCGGTGAAGACCTCCGTGATGCTGGTGTCGTTCGCCAAGCCAATATTGATCTCGATGGCGTTGCCAGCGTCCGGGAGAGACGCCATGTACAGCCAGTAATTGCCAGGCGCCAGATTCACGTCTTGGTAGGAATCGAGAAGGGGGTTGTTGTACCCTGGATTGGTGACGCCAATAGCCCAATTGATCGGGCTATATGTATTCCAAACGCCGCCGTGGAGAGCAAAACTACTCCCATTCCAAGTACCCAAAAAAACCTGCAATGAGTCGATGTCGTCGGCACGCGCGGGTGTGGCCACCAAACCAAGAAAAAGTAGGAGCACCAGTGAGGTACAAAGGGAAGACAGTTTCACAATGCCACCTTTCTTCTTCAGGAGCGTTACACCAAACACCTTCGAGGCCTCACTATGCGCAATGCAAGCCGGGAGCGGACGCGTTGGTTCATTGCCCT
>PLWR01000126.1:1045-9980 GCA_003165615.1 Acidobacteriota bacterium
GACCGCGGGTTCTTCTTTGCAAAAAAGGGAACTTCCGGCGAGGATACGCACTGCGAATTGGGAATGCCCGCCTGCGAAAAGCCCGCGGTCAGAAAATCACTGACGGCGGCTGCCCACTCACTCAAGAATTGTCCCTACCTTCGCCAGAACCTCGTCCATGATCGCATCGGGNNACGTTTTCCAGCTTTCTGCCGTTGCGCGCGCCTAGATCCAGTGAGCGGGGTTGGTCGCAGCGGACGACGCCGGTTGTTTTGGTGCCGGCGCCGGCGAGAGACACCGCAAATCCGGCGGTCCGCGCGAAGTTCCCGCCGCTGGTGATGGGGAGAACCACGGGCACCTTGGTGACCTGGTTAAAGGCATCGGGGGAGATGATCAGGACCGGGCGTCGGCCCTTCTGCTCGTGTCCTTCCACGGGATCAAGGCCCACCAGCCAAATTTCGCCTCGCCTCATCAGATCAGCTCCCGGCCCATAGGCTTGTTAGCGAGCCATTCCCGCTCCTCTTTCGTGCGGCGGGCCTTGGAGTCGCACTGGGCGAGCAATTCGTCCAGGGTGTAGCGGGGCCGTTTGGGCGGCTCCACCACCAGCCGGCCGCGTTCGATGGCAATGCCGACCCTTGTTCCCGGCCGCAAGCCCAGGACGTCGAGCACGGCGCGCGGTACCGCCAGCATAACCGAGCCGCCGACCTTGCGCAGATTTGTTGTGTGCATAGGCCTTCCTTTCGATTATATTTCAATATAACATCTGGCATGAGGATTTACAATACTGGCAGCGTCGTTGTGCCGGCGCTGTCCCTTCTGTGGGCTGTCGCGCAGGGCGGCTTCGGGTCCGCGGCCGACGATGATTTGCAGTATCCGGGCGATGCCGGTGAATTCCGAACAATCCGCTTGCACGGCCTACTCGTGGAAGTGCAACCCCTGAATCCCCGGAAGTCACCTGCCGGGTTACTTTCAACCCCATCGGACTTTGACGAAACCCTGCTCCGCTTTGTGATAAAATTTGCTTTTTGTAGGAGTAGAATGCTTACAGTGCCCGCTAGCACTATACTGCCGGGTTCGCCCTGGCAAGGTTGGTGGAGCGGGATCTCCATGAACGTGGAAATTTATGGCCAGAGGGTGGGAAAGCAAATCGGTTGAGGCGCAGATGGAAACCTCGCAGTCGAATCGGAAGGAAGCTGCCAGAAAGCGTATGCCTCCGGAAGTGGCCGCAGCGTTACGCAAGAAGGAAACTTTGCTCCTGGCGCGCACTCACCTGCAACAACAATTGCAAGCGAGCCAGCACCCGCGCCATCGGGAAATGCTCCAGAACGCTCTTGCGGATTTGGAAAAGCAACTCGCAGATATGGGCGAGCTCGATCGCGCCGCAGGCAGCCACTGAGACGCAGAATAGGTATCAGGTGTCAGGGTTTTACTGGCACCTGGAACCTGACACCTCCTTTGCTCTGCGCCTCGGCGCGAAATGCTTATACCCCTGCAGGGCTTCTCAATCATTTTTGACAAACTTGAGGGCGGCGGAATTGATGCAATAGCGCCGGTGAGTTGGAGCGGGACCGTCTTCAAAAACGTGCCCCAGGTGCGCGTCGCACCTTGCGCACTGCACCTCCGTGCGTTGCATGCCGTAACTCATGTCGGTCTTCACTTGAATGTTCTGGTTCTCCACCGGGTCCCAGAAACTCGGCCAGCCCGTGCCCGATTCGAATTTCTTTTGGGAATGAAAGAGCTCGGCTCCGCAACAAACGCAGCGGAAAACTCCCTCTTCGTGCAGATTCCAGAATTGGCCGGTGAAGGCGCATTCGGTGCCTCCATGCCGGGTCACTTGATACTGCTCCGGGGTGAGGATTGCCTTCCATTCCGCGTCGGATTTCACCACTTTCTCTATGCTCACTTTGCCCTCCTTGTGGCGCGGAGTGGCGGAATTCTCCTCGGGGTTCCACTCCTGCCTTTAGTCGGATAAATCAGCTTGCGCCCTGATTAAGAGATGGGTTTGACGCCCGGTTGGTTACAGATCCCGGCACTTGTGCCAGGGCCGCCTGCCATGCTGGCCGCAATCCTTCATTTGTTATCATGCTTCGAGGCGCGTCAGCGCCGCCCTGCATCATCGTACGGATAGACCAGACTTCGCGCTGCATCCCACGAGACATAAACTTTTCCTTCGCCGCCTGGCGTGGATTCGCGCGCGGCGTTCGAATCCCGCACCACCACGCGCTGGCCGCTAGAAACGCGCACTGCCCAGCGGCGTCTTCCCCCCTCGTAGATGGACTCCACAAGTTCGCCTTCCAGCAAATTCTGCGGGCCGCCATGATCGGGGGGAGGATAGTGCGTCAAGCGCACGCACTCCGGACGTACTGCCAGTGTGGCAAGTGAATGCGGGGGAAGGTCCGCGGAGTTCGTTGACCAGAGAGCCTGTCCGTCCTCCAACACAAACCGCGTGCCCTCCGGGGTGTGCGCGGCGCAATTCACCTCAAAGAAATTTTCCACCCCCATGAAGTCGGCCACGAAGCGGGTGCGCGGGCGTTCGTAGATTTCCTCGCTCGATCCCACTTGCTCGAGCTGCCCGCGGTTGATCACGGCAACACGGTCAGACATCACCAGGGCTTCTTCCTGGTCGTGAGTCACAAAAATAAAGGTAATGCCCAGGCGTGCGTGCAGGCGCTTTAATTCCACCTGCATTTGTTGCCGCAGTTTTTGGTCGAGGGCGCCCAGGGGCTCATCGAGCAGAAGCACGGCGGGCTCCAGCACCAGCGCTCGGGCCAGCGCCACACGCTGTTTTTCGCCACCGCTCAGTTGGTGCGGATAGCGATCCTCTTTGCCGGGCAGCTCCACCATTTCCAGGATGGCGCGGATACGCTGGCGAATCGCTTCCGGCTCCACTTTTTTCTGCTCCAAGCCGAAAGCAACATTGCGGAAAACGGTGAGGTGGGGGAAAAGGGCGAAATGTTGAAAGACGGTGTTGACGTTGCGGCGGTAGGGAGGCAGGGCGGAAGCGTCGTGCCCGTCAATCAGAACCTGCCCATCCTGGGGCAATTCGAATCCCGCCACCATGCGCAGAAGCGTGGTCTTGCCGCTTCCGCTCGGCCCGAGTAGCGTAAGGAATTCACCTCGTCGCACCGTGAGCGAGAAGTTTTCCAGGGCAGCGTGTTCCCCGTAGCGCTTTCCGACGTTACGAAGCTCTACGATGCATTCCGGCGACGCGTCCAATTCTTAGGCTTATCCCGACCTCCCGGTCTTAATTTGAAATCGATGCTATCCTCATCCCCCCATCTTGGCAAGGGGCGATTGGCGGAGCGAATAAGACAGCATCGCAACACCTCAGCACCGCCCCGCGAGGCAGCGCCACACGGTTCCCGCGCGGCAAAAGTTAAGCGAATGAGAAGGAGCCCCACCCATCCCGGCAGCCACTATTTCTTAAGTGAGCGAATGTAGGTGACCAGCGAATGGATCTGGTCGTTGCTCAACTTGTCCGCGAAGGCGGGCATCGCCGTGCCAGGTTTCCCGTTCTTGATGGTTTCCGAAATTTCTTTGTCCGTCAGCGCGGCCTGCACCTTGGGATCCGTGAAGTCCGGAGTCTTCAGCGCGGCGTACCCCTTGCCGTCGGCGCCATGGCACATCGCGCACTTTTGCTTGAAAAGATCGCCGCCGTCAGGCGCCGGACCGGCCTGAAGCGAAAGACTAAAGATGAGCAGAATTGTTCCCACACCCAGAACCTTGAAAAACGTTGATACCTGAAATCGCATGGGGCTCCTCAAAATTGGAATTTAGGCTTAAGCCGCTTCCTTGCCTAAGGAAGCGGGGTTCCTACTTGATCGGAACATAACCTGGTATTTGCGCCGGCCCTTCGCCGAAGAAAAACTGCTCCATNNAAGAGGTTGAGCCACTGGTCCCACGCTTCTTGTGAGACGTTATCGTAGATGCGCTGGCCAAGTTCTCCAAACCAGGGGGCCTCCTCCAGACCGGGAAGTTCCTTATGAAGCTTTACGCATTTCACCATTCGCTGTGCCATAGAGACGTTTCTCCCTGGAATTCACTGTCTGATTCAGAACTGCTCGCAATTGAAATTTCCACCGCACACCTGCGGTAGCAAGCCACGTCCGCTTACAATTCCATTATACAGGAAATTCGGCTGGCTATTTCTTGCGGCGAATTTCCAATTCCACTTCCTCGCCATCAAATAACGGAAGCTGCGTATGTGGATGGAGCACGCCATTCTGAAACGTGGCGGCAATAGATTGAGGTTTCGGCAGGCCCGGAGGGGAAGCCGGCCGCGCCGGGGCGTGCGGGGCAGGAGCCACTGGCACCGCCGTGCCATGTTCCGCCTCGTCCATAGCCTGATTCGCCAGCCGGTCGGCTTCACGGTTGTGCTCGCGATACACGTGCCGAATCGAGAAGGATTCCAGGCGCGCAATCAATCCCCTGGCCTTTTCGTGCAAGAGCTTCAGGTCAGGGCTGCGGACTTTGTACTGTCCGGAAATCTGCCGGGCCATTAATTGCGAATCCGTCAGCACGCGCAGCCGCGGATAGCCGTGTTTCAGGGCGTACTCCAGCGCGGCCAGCAGCCCCTGATATTCGGCAAAGTTGTTGGTGGTTTCTCCAATGAATTTCCCGAATGCCGCGACAGGTTCGCCTTGCGCCGTTTCGATGGCTACGCCATAGGCTGCGGGGCCGGGATTGCCACGCGACCCGCCGTCAATGTGGGCAATGATTTCAGGTGAGCTGGACATAAGCAATTTTGGATTTTAGATTTTGGATTTTAGATTGAAGAACCATGCTTGCGAATGAGCACCGCCATCTCGACGCTATCGGTCGCCAGGATGTTCGCGCCACGACCCGCACGATTGTACCAATAATTCCTGCCCGCCGCCGTTAGTCCAAAATCGAAAATCTGCTCACGACATTGTTACTCGCGTGCCCTCGCCGCCCTCGGTCTGCTCGGCTTCAGGCTCGACATAATACTGGATGCGGCTGCAGTTTTCGCAAGTCATCACCGCTGCGCCGGTCCGGACTTCGTTGTACACCTGGGGCCGCAGTTGAATGTTGCATGCGGTACAAAGACCACCACGGACCTCCGCCACGGCCGGACCCGTTCGGTAACTGCGGATGCGCTCGTAGAGCGCCAGCACGGACTCGCTAAGACCTGCGGCTAGTTCCTTACGCTGTGCTTGCAGGTGTTCGCGCTCATCAAGGTCCTTCTGCCGCTCATCCTGTAGGTGCTTGATTTCCGCTGCCACGCGCGCTTTTTCGCCATCCAGCCGCGCCGCCGCTTCCTGGACGTGCCCCTGGATGTCTTCCGACTCGATCATCTTTTCCAGGATCTGGTCCTCGATCCTGCGGGTGTTGGCCTCTTCCCCTTCAATCTCCTTCAGCATCGCCTTGTATTGCTCGTTGGTCTTCACCTGGTAGAGCTGGTCTTTGTGCTTGGTGATTTTCTGCTGGATGGATTTGATGTCGCCTTCCAGGTCCTTGCGCTCTTTCAGATTGGCGGCCAGGCGTTTTTTGCGGTCCTCATGCGCGTGGATGAAATCATCCAGTTGCGATTGCAGCGTTTGAATCTGTTTGGGTAGGGAATCGATCAGCGCCGTGAGCTCCGCCACCTGCTGGTCAAGCTGCTGGACCTCGACGACGGCTTTAAGGTCAGGATGCACTTACTCTCCTTCGATGCCTGGGGTGCCCCGAGGGGGAAGGCGCACGCTCCATCCTTCCCTTCCAGCGCCACACCTTCCATCACTCAACATTTTTGCATACTCCCAGCCAGCGCGGCAAGGAAATGCGGGGGGCGGATACCGGGCCAAACAAAACTAAACCCGGATAAGCCAGCGTAGCGGGGGCTATAATGCTGAGGCGGAAACGCGGATTTATTGTAAATTGCGACGGTGTATGAATCAGGAGGACCCGTGGGAAAAGCATTTGCGACGGCTTCCATCGCTTTCTTAATAAGCATGAGCGCTTACGGCCAGGAGCTTGACCCCGCGACCAGGTGGGCGACGATTGCTTTCAATGAGTTCCATCTCTCGCAGAATATTGTTTATCAACGCGCGAACACCGTGAGCCTGAAGTTGGACGTGATCACAGCCGGGCCCACTTCGACGGCGCGGCCGACACTGATCTATTTCCACGGAGGCGGCCTGGTGGAGGGAAACAAAGAAGGCGCCCTCTTAACCGCACTTCCCTACCTGGCCCGTGGGATGAATGCCGTGAACGTGGAATATCGCATGGCGCCGGATTCCCTGGCTCCGGCCGCCGTGGAGGACACCCGTTGCGCTTTACATTGGGTCTATGACAACGCGGATAAATATGGATTCGATACGTCGAAAATCGTTGTGGCGGGTCACTCGGCGGGCGGCTACCTGGCGTTAATGACCGGAATGCTTGGTCCCAGCGACAATTTTGACAACGATTGCACCCGGCTCCCGGCCGATTGGCGGGAAGGCTCCATCCGGGATGTTAAGGTTGCCGCGGTCGTCAATTTCTTCGGCATCACCGATTTCGTCGATCTGTTGCAAGGGCCGAATACCAGAAACTTCGCCGTGCGTTGGTTCGGCGATTTGCCGAATCGATTGGAACTCGCCAAACAGGTGTCCCCCCTGACCTATGTTCGCAAGGGCCTTCCCCCCATCATCTCCATTGATGGTGACAAGGACCCCATTGTGCCTTATCAGCACGCGGTTCGTCTGCATGAAGCCCTGACACGCCAGGGCGTTCCCAACCAGCTTGTGACGATTCAGGGAGGAGGCCACGGGTCCACGACTCCCTTTGCCTGGAATCGCGAGCAGAACCTTCAGGCGCAGGAAGCAATTTTTAAGTTTCTCGAAAAATATGGAATCATCCCACCGGCCGCGGGGCCCGGAAATTAGAGGTCACCGCGCGGCGGAGCGGCAAAAGCAAGTCAGAAGGCAAAAGTGAGAAGCCGTGCTTCTAAAATTCTTGCCCAAAAGGATTTCACCACGGAGGTACGGAGGTCACGGAGGACGCACGGAGAAAGACATGCAGGTCAATTGAATAAGAACCGGTAATCCCTGTGACACGTCACTTAGGGTTACCTGCGCCGCATTAAAGCCCGCAAAGCGGGCGAAAGGTCGTAGCCCACTGCGTAAGCGGTGGGTAAAGGAATCGAGTAAGATTCCCCGCAAGCCCCGGAGGGGCGGAAGGACATGTCGCAAACCCACACAAACCTGCTGACCCATGGGATTCTCGGTATCAAGGACCGCGATCCTCTGATCACCGCGGCGCTTTACGGCGATCTTCTGGGATATGTGGGCGACATTGAGCGTTACCTTTGGGGGTGATTTCTTTCGCCCCTAGCGGGGCTCGCACGGAGGTGGGGGCTGGTCCCACGGCTCACGCCGTGGGCTACGACCTTTCACTGCTGTCCAAATTAGCGAGNNGCCCCGCTGCTGTGCGGAAAGGCTCTGCCTTTCCGGCCCATCTCGCACGATTTCTCTTCCTCCACGCCGCCGGAAGGCTATGCCTTCCGGCGGCGCGGAGGAGGTTTAGGGGTGGTTTCCCGCGACGGAAAGGCGGAGCCTTTCCGCAAGCGGCAAAGCCGCAGGTCGCCATTCAATGGCGTGACCGTAATTTGGACACGTCTGACGACCTTTCGCCCGCTTCGCGGGCTGGCTTTTGCCTGCTGTTTTATTGCGGCTCCGTCGCGGTACTCTTCCAAAACTGCCTCAAGGGAAATTCGGGGGGGCGAGGGGAACAAGGGACACGAATGGGGGAGGCGATGGACAGACGCAAATTCCTGAAGAACTCACTGAAGACGTGCGGCGCCTTGGCGCTGCCAGCGCGGGTGCGGGCCGCGGACTCCCCTGCGACTGAGAGCAAGATCAATATTCAATATATCCGGAAAGATATTCCGCACTTTGAGATACCGCCGTATCGAGGCAAATCCTACGAAGACAGGGTGCCGGACACCCTCGACCTCACCGAGCAACTAAAGCTCGGCATTCATGGATTGACGGGAATCGCCGATCCCAATGCCGACTATGAGATTCATTGGCTCGCTGACTTCTTCCGCAATCCTCCCGTCATGGTGCATGACTTCAGTGATTGGGTGCAGATCCAGGAAGGTTTGATGGAAGCCCTGCCCTTGCTGCGCCTGGCTACGGGCGACAGTTTGAACAGCCAGGTTGACCCCGTATGGATGGCCTCCCTGCTTAAGTCCGTGGGCCCCGACGGGCTGCTCTACGTTCCCTTGAATGGCCGCCCGTGGGGCCGCATCAAGGCGAGCGGCGTGAAACCGGTGTGGAGGACGGATGGCAGCAAGACCACGTTTGACGATCCCACGGTAAGTCAGTTCACCAATGCCGCCTCCTGTGGAAGAGCCATCAGCGCCATGATGGTGTACTACCTCCGCGACAAGAACCCCATGTGGAAGACCCTGAGCGAGAAGATGATTCAGCGGCTCGCTCAACTAACCATTGATCGCGGCGACTGGTGCTATTTCCCCGGCGGCGTTTTTGAACCCAACTTGAAGGTTGATCCCGCAGCGGACATGCCACGGGGGAGCTTGTGGGGGACCACATGCAACGTCCGCGTGGTTCAATCGCTGGGGCAGTATTACCGGATCACCGGTTATGAACCCGCCCGCCAACTCGCTGCCAGGCTGGTTCCGTATGCGCGCTACCACGGCGAGATCTTCGATTCCGAAGGGCGCTGGCTGCTCGACCCCGAATTGAAGGGGAAGGCGTGGAAATTTCGCGGCGTCGGCCACAACGCGGGAGGCAACCTGGGCGAGCAATTGCACGACGGGGTGGTTGCCTACAACGTGGAGGGACTGACGCTGGGCGGACAGTCACACGGGCACTCGATTGCGCTGCTCAGCGTGCTGGATTATGCGCTTGCCGTGGGGGACAAGGATTCGATTGCTTTCGTGAAGGCCGGTTTCGACTGGCTCCGCAACCCCGGACCCGCTTATGGTGTCTCGACCTTGGTGGGGTGGTTC